>CAYRWH010000121.1:0-5676 GCA_964427935.1 uncultured Halobellus sp.
GCCGCTCCGATCGGGTTGTAGTTGCCGAACAGGTACGCGACGATTGCGATCCATCCGCGACCGTTGACCATCGTGTCTCCCGTGCCAACGAAGTTGCCCGCGTGCGCGAGCAACACTGCGCCGCCGAACCCGGCCATCGCACCGGAGAACAACACGGTGGCATACCGGACCCGGGTGACGTTCACGCCGGCAGTGTCGAGTGCCTTGGGGTTCTCGCCGGCTGCTTGGACCCAGTATCCGTACCGGGTCCGGTAGAGGAACACCCAAGAGACGATGACGAGAACGAGCGTCAGCAACACCAGTGGCGACTGGTCGAACAACACGGGGCCGACCCACGGGATCTCCGAGAGCACCGGGATCGTCACGTTGTCAATGCTCGCCAGTCCGGGGCTGTTACGGCTTCCCCAGATGAGCGAGGCGACGAACGGTGCGAAGCCGAGACCGATGAACCACACCGCGAGTCCAGCAACGATCTGATCGGCCTTGTAGTCGATGAGCAGCACCGCGAATATCGCCGTCAGGACCACCGACACGAGCACCGCGGCCAGCATCGCGATCCAGATGTCTCCTTGACTGGGTGTCCGTCCACCGAGTGTGAACAGCACCCCAGCCGTCGATATCGCGCCGATGATCATGAATCCTTCCAGCCCGATGTTGAACACGCCGCTTTTTTCGGCGTAGAGCCCACCGATTGCCGCAAGCGTGATCGGCGTCGCCATCTGAAGCGACCGGTTGATAAATCCGACAGTCAGCAGGCGTTCGAGCTGCCAACCGAGTACGATCGATCCGACGGCCCCGAGCGCAACGAGAACAACCGCCGCGCTCGCGGCGAGCCGAACCCACCGCTGTTGGAGGAGTCCGTCCTCGCTCATCGGTCTTCACCCCCGAGACCCATTCGAGCCCCGATCATCCTGAACAGCTCGGGAACCGCCACGAACAGGACGACGAGCCCGATGATCCCGTTGATCAGCTGGACAGGGACATCGCTGCGGATCTGGATGTGTGACCCGGCGGATTCGAGCCCGCCGAAGAGTATTCCGGCGGGAATGACCCCGATCGGGTTGTTCGCCGCCAACAGGCTCACCGCGATCCCGTCGAATCCGAAGTTCCCGATACCCGCAGGGTCGGTGTACGAACCCTGGATCATGATCGCGAACACCGCGCCGGTGAGTCCCGCGATCATGCCCGAGAGCGTCATCGTGGCGACGATCGTTCGTTTCGAGTCAACCCCGGAGAACCGGGCGGCCGTCGCCTGATACCCGCTCGTAACCATGTCGTACCCGTAGCGGGTCCGCGTGAGCACGAACGCCACGCCGATCACCGAAAGCACCGCGATTCCGAACCCGACTATCGAGAAGTTCGGGTCGGAGAACACCAACTGCGGGAAAGCGACGTACTCCGGCAGCTGTTCGGTCCGGACGCTGGTCGCCTCCTCACCGCGGAACGGACCGTTGACCAGCCAGCCGACAACACCGATCGCGATGAAATTCAACATGATCGTGGTGATGATCTCGTTGGCACCGCCGTATGCCTTCAACGCGCCGGGTAAGGCACCGTACAGACCGCCGAAGACGACCGCACTGATCACGCCAATACCGATTAGAAGGACGCCACCGAGAGAGCCGGTCGGGAGGTACGGCGCGGTCCAGATAATCGACATCACACACGCGATACCACCGACGATGAACTGGCCCTGTACCCCGATGTTGAACACGCCGGCGCGGAAGGCGACCGCAACGGCGAGTCCCGCGAGTACGAACAGGGTTGAGAACCGGAGCGTGCGTGCGAGCGCGCGCTCGCTACCGAACGCACCAACGACGAGCTGGACCGCGAACCGGAACGGGTCGTAGCCCGCGAGCGCGACGATCAGCAGCCCGATCGCCAGGGCGAATGCGGTTGACCCGACAGCGATCCCGATCCGTTCGAGCACGGTCGCGTTTAACAGGTACCCGGCAATCCGTTCAAAACGGCTTTGTGATCCGTCTTCCGCACCGGGTGTGCCGCTCATTCCGGCACCTCCTCGCCGTCAGTGCCGAAGTTCGAAGCGGGATCTGCCTCCGCATCAAGTTCGTGACCGGTCATGAGTAGCCCGAACTCTTCCTCAGTAACCTCGTCGGGATCGACGACATCGACGAACTCACCCTCGTACATCACCGCGACACGATCGGCGAGCTTCCGAACCTCTTCCAGTTTGGAGGAGACGAGCAGGGTCGCAACCCCGCTGTCCCGCAGATCGATGAGCCGGTTGTGGATGAACTCGATCGCCCCGATGTCAACGCCACGGGTCGGATGCGACGCCACCATCAGGTCAGGATCGTGTTCGATCTCCCGGCCCACGATGAACTTCTGTTGATTACCGCCGGACAACGAGGCGGCTTCCGACGTCGTCGTCGGCGGTTGGACGTCGTACTCCGCAACGATATCCTCCGCGTGACCGCCGACGAACGGCCAGTCGACGAGCGCACCATCAACAAACGGCGCTATCGTCTGGTTTCCGAGCAGCGCGTTCCGTACGAGGTCGTACTCCTGTACGAGCCCCTCCTTCTGTCTGTCCTCGGGAACGTACGCGATACCCGACTCGATCCGCTCGCGCCGGCTCATCGTCGTGGCGTCGCGGCCGAGGAACTCAATCGACCCGTCGTCGATCGACCGGAGTCCAGTGATCGCCTCGATTAGCTCCGTTTGACCGTTGCCTTGAACGCCGGCGATCCCAAATATTTCGCCCTCACGAACCGTGAGGTCGATGCCCGCGACCTGCTCGACTCCTCGATCGCCTGAGACACGGAGATCACCCGTAGTCAACACCGGGTCGCCGGGTTCGCCCTCCCGCTCTAGCCGATCGAAGAGTACCTCGCGGCCGACCATCATGCGGGCGAGGTCGCGCTCGTCGGTTTCCGTGGCCTCGACGCTCCCGACAGCCTCACCGTCACGGAGGACCGTGACCTGATCGGCGGCCGAGAGCGCCTCGTCGAGTTTGTGGGTGATAAAGATCAGCGAGTGGCCGTCCGCCCGGAGGTCGTCCATCACGTCCATGAGGGCGTCCACTTCCTGTGGAGTCAACACAGCGGTCGGCTCGTCGAGGATCAATACGTCCGCCCCGCGATACAGGCTCTTGACGATCTCGATACGCTGTTGAACGCCGACATCGAGGTCGCGAACCGGCGTGTCGAGGTGACGCGCGACATCGAAGCCGTACCGGTCGCTGATCTGCGTGATCTCCTCGCGTGCGGTCTCCTCGTCGACGAGCCCATTCTTCGTCGGCTCGTGGCCTAACACGACGTTCTGGAGGACCGTCATCGGCTCGATCAACTGGAAGTGCTGGTGGATCATTCCGATCCCCGCAGCCATCGCGTCCCGCGGCGACGCAAAGGATTGCTCCTCACCGTTTACGACGATCGTTCCGTCGGTCGGCTGATACAGCCCGTAGAGGACGCTCATAAGCGTCGTCTTTCCGGATCCGTTCTCGCCGAGGAGTGCGTGGATCGTTCCCTCCTCCAGCGTGAACGTCACGTCGTCGTTCGCGACGACATCGCCGAAGCGTTTGGTGATTCCTTCGAGCCGAACCGCGGTGCTATTGCCTGTACTCATCTGTCACCCCACGAAATATCGGATCGCACCGGCAGATCAGCAGCCGGTCGGGCCGCAGGTCAGTTCGATCTCACCGGCGATGAACGCGTCCTTCGCGTCCTCAAGGTTCTCGTCGAGGACGGCCGGCAGCTCCCCGTCGAACTCCTGTCCGGTAATGAAGTCGATACCGCCCTGTTCGATGCTGAGGTTCCGCTCGCCGGACACGCTGCCCCAGTCGCCGTCCATCGCCGCCGTCACCACGTCGTAGGTCGCCTCGTTGAGCGCCTTCACCGACGAACCCAGAATGACATCCGAGTACTGGTCCTCGGTGATCGACTGGTCGACGTCGACGCCGAGCGCGAACCGGTCGTTGCTCTGTGCCGCAGAGAATGCGCCTGCGCCCGCCGCGGAGGCTGCGTGCCAGACGATGTCGGCACCGTCGTCGATCTGTGAGGAGGCCACGTCGTTTGCGGCCGAGGTGTCGGAGAAGCTGCCGCCGTAACCCGTGAGCACCTCGGCGTCGTCATTAACCCACTCTACACCCTCGATGTAGGACGTCTCGAAGGCGTTGATCAGGTCGATATCCTCGCCGCCGACGAAACCGACAACGCTCTCGCTCGGGTTCGTGCTGCTGTCGCCGTGCTCGATGTCCTCAGTCGTGAGCGTGCCGGCCGCAACGCCCGCGAGGAAGGACATCTCGTGGTTCATCTCGATCCAGCCCGAGACGTTGTCCGCACCCTCGACGTGGTCGTTGATCAGCATCCAGTTCTGGTCGGGGTACTCGCCCGAGTTGTTGACGAGGGGGTCGTAGTGCTGCTGACCGACCATCACGATCACGTCGTAGAGGTCCTGTTCGGCAAGTTCAGCCTGTACAGACTCGTACTCTGCCTCCTCGGTCTCCTCAACGTCGTTGATTTCGAGGTCGTACTCTTCGGCTGCCTCGCGGAGTCCGTCCCGCGCGTTGTCGTTGAACGCGTTGTCGTCGAAGCCAGCCGGGCTAGAGATTATTGCCGCGTTATACTCGGCACCCGCGTCGTCGTCCGCACAGCCCGCGAGGCCGACGGCACCGACCGCGGCCGCGGACGCGAGGAACGCGCGCCGGTCGACAGTGCCCGCAGAGTGCGGTGTTGTGGGGTGAGCGTCCGAATCGGTGTCCGAATGAGTCTGGCGTGACATACCATCTCGTTGGATCTCTATCGTACCTCATAAATGCTGTTATTCGTGCTTTAATACGTAAGCAGATGGAACAGGATCGCCAACGAGTTTCGAGAGTCTCTCGAATACGTATTTCGGTATTATCAGACATACGTATCTGAGTTTTATCCACAATATTATACTTTGGGCACTGGTGAAACCCTGGGTGGAACGACCTGACGCAAGTGAGGTTTAACAGGTGTCGCTACCACGGATACGAACATGACTCTGCGCGTCGTCGGCGCGAACTTCGATCAGATGCACATGAACACGAACCTAGAGTGGGTCGACGACCACCCGGATACTGAGCTCGTCGGCGTCTGTGACGAGTCGCCGGCGAGTTCGACCGGGTCTGTAACGCAGGTGATCGACGAACTCGGTCTCACGTCAGACCGCGTCTACGACTCGCTCGACCGTTGTCTCGACGAGCTGGCACCAGATATCGTGATCGGCTGTCCAAAGAACACCGCCCACGCGGCGTTCATCGAACAGGTTGCCCCCCGCAACGTCGCGATCGCGATCGAAAAACCCCTCGCAACGACGCTCGCAGACGCCGATCGAATGCTGGAAGCGATCGCGAAAAGCGACAGCCGCCTGTTCGTCAACTGGCCGGTGCTGTGGGACCCAGTCAAACACACAGTCAAGCGACTCGTCGAGGAGGGGACGGTGGGAGAAGTCCTTGAGGTCCAGTACTACGGGGGGAACGCGGGTGCGCCGCCCGAGGACAGTTGGTTCTACGACGCAGATTCGGGGGGTGGATCGCTGCTCGATTACCTCTGTTACGGCGCAACGTTCGCTACCTGGTTCCGCGACGGCGACCTTCCGACCGCGGTAACCGCCGAGACGTACACCCCGCCGGAGCTGGATGTCGACGTTCAGTCGGCAACGGTGTGCCGGTACGATACCGGATTGTCG
>CAYRWH010000122.1:0-5664 GCA_964427935.1 uncultured Halobellus sp.
ACTACACCATCACGGACGCGTACGCCCGCTACCGCCGGATGCGCGGCGACGACGTGCTCCATCCGATGGGGTGGGACGCATTCGGCCTCCCCGCGGAGAACGCCGCCAAGGAGCGCGACACGAACCCCCGCGACTGGACGATGGACTGTATCGACACGATGCGCGGCCAGATGAAATCGATGGGGTTCGGCTACGACTGGGACCGTGAAATCACGACCTGTACCCCCGAGTACTACGAGTGGAACCAGTGGCTGTTCCGCCGGTTCCACGAAGAAGGGCTCGCCGAGCGCCGCGACGCCGAAGTGAACTGGTGTCCCTCGTGTGAGACCGTCCTCGCCGACGAGCAGGTCGAAGGGGACGCGGAGCTGTGCTGGCGGTGTGACACCCCGGTCGAGGACCGCGAGTTGGAACAGTGGTTCCTGCGGATAACCGAGTACGCAGACGAGCTACTGGAGGCCATCGACGACTTGGAGGGCTGGCCGAACTCGGTCCGGCAGATGCAGCGCAACTGGATCGGCCGTCAGTACGGGACACAACTCGAGTTCCACATCGATAGACATGGCCCCGTCAAGGCGTTTACGACCCGTGTCGACACAATCCACGGCGCGACGTTCTTCGCGCTCGCACCGGACCACCCGATAAGTGAGGCGCTCGCGTCCGAGGACGACGCAGTCCACGAGTTCGTCCATCACGAGGCCGATCCCGAAGGCGACGAGCCGAATGGAGTCGAGACCGGCTTGACCGCCACCAACCCCGCGACCGGCGAGGAGATTCCCGTTTTCGTCGCCGACTTCGTCCTCTCGGATGTGGGTACCGGCGCGCTGATGGGCGTCCCCGGTCACGACGACCGTGACCACGCCTTCGCCGAGAAGATGGGCGTCGAGATCCGACCCGTGATCGCGGCTGAATCTGACGATCTGGACGACGAGGCGAGCGCGAACGACGCGTCTTCTGACGCGCCCGACGTGAGCGATGAGGCGTTCACCGACGATGGTGTACTCGTGAACTCCGGCGAGTACAGCGGTCTCGACAGCGAGACAGCCCGAGATCGCCTGACGGAAGACATCGAGAGCGCCGAGGAGACGACGCAGTACCAGCTTCGTGACTGGGGGATCTCGCGCCAGCGCTACTGGGGAACGCCAATCCCGGTCGTTCACTGCCACGACGACTGCGGGAGCGTCCTCGTGCCCGAGGAGGACCTGCCCGTGGAGCTGCCGGAGTTCATCAACACCACCGGGAACCCGCTCGACGCCGCCGAGGAGTGGAAGCAAACGACCTGTCCGGCATGTGGCGGTCCCGCGACCCGTGAGACGGACACGATGGACACATTCGTCGACTCCTCGTGGTACTTCCTGCGGTACGTCTCGCCGGACCGAAAGGATGTGCCCTTCGATCTGGGCCGTGCGAACGACTGGATGCCGGTCGACCAGTACGTCGGTGGTATCGAACACGCCGTGATGCACCTGCTGTACAGCCGGTTCGTCACGAAGACGATCGCCGACCACGAGGGGCTCGACCACCGCGAGCCGTTCACAAACCTGTTGGCACAAGGGATGGTCCAGTTGGACGGCGAGAAGATGTCGAAATCAAAGGGGAACACCGTCTCCCCACAGCGGATCGTCGAGGAGTACGGGGCAGACACCGCCCGGCTGTTCATGATGCAGGCGGCCCAGCCCGAGCGCGACTTCGACTGGAGCGAGGAGGG
The DNA here is from genome assembly GCA_964427935.1 of uncultured Halobellus sp. GTDB lineage: Archaea > Halobacteriota > Halobacteria > Halobacteriales > Haloferacaceae > Halorubrum. Next base: position 1,706 of record CAYRWH010000122.1, read on the forward strand.
CGTCAAATCGACGTACCGATTCCTGACTCGGCTGACAGACCTCGTCGAGGCGTACGCCACGGACGATACCGACCTGACCGGGGACAAGGGCCGGGATACCGTCGACGACTACGTCGCCGGCGAGGTCGACGCCGCCGTCGCCATCGCCGGCGCGGAGTACGACGACCTCACGTTCAACGTCGCGCTGCGCGAGGCGCAGGATCTCGTTGGGACGCTGCGGAGCTACCGTGAGTACGCCGAACCGCATCCGGACACGTACGAGCGCGGGCTCCACGTGGCAGTCCGGCTGCTCGCGCCCGTCGTCCCGCACCTCGCCGAGGAGCTGTGGGAGACGCTGGATCGGGAGGGGTTCGTCGTCGAGGCCGATTGGCCGACCGCGACGGTCGACCGCCAGACCGTCGAGCGCCGTCGTCGGCTGGTCGCGAACACCCGCGAGGACGTCCGGGATATCATCGAGGTCGCCGGCATCGAGGATCCGGAGCGGATCGACGTCGTCGTCGCGCCCGACTGGAAGTACGACGCCCTCGAAATCGCCATCGACAGCGACGCCGACAACCTCATAAGCGAGCTCATGCAGGAGAGCCACATCCGCGAGCAGGGTGACAGCGCGGCCTCGTACGGGCAGGACCTCCAGGCGAACCGCGAGGCGCTGCGGGAGACCCTGTCGGGCGACAACGAGTACGCCGCGCTCCGAGCGGCCGCGTGGCTGATCGAGCGCGAGTTCGACGCCCCGGTCCGCGTCGAGCGCGCCGCGGACGCCGACGAGTCGGTGGTTCGGAAGGCCGAGCCGGGACGGCCGGCGATCGACATCGTGGAGTAGCGACTCGGCCGTTTCATTTTACATCCGTCTCCCGGAAGCGATTAGTCGGCGGCGACACCCGATCCCGTATGAACGACCCCTACGCTCCCGCTCGCGACGCCCTCGCCGGTGAAGGATCCGGCGGTGGCGCCGTAGCCGCCGACCCTGCCGTTCTCGCCGCCCGCCTCGACGACGCCGACCCACTCTCCGGGTTCGCCGACCGGTACCACGTCCCGGGAAACGCCCTCTATATGGACGGAAACTCGCTCGGTCCCGCGAGCGACGCGTCCCTCGCGGCTCTCGATCGGGTTGTCAACGAGTGGCGCGAGCGGCTTATCGAGGGATGGACCGATGCCGACCCGCCGTGGTTCACCGTCGGCGAGCGGCTCGGCGAGGCGCTCGCACCGCTCGTCGGTGCCGACCCGAGCGAAGTCGTCGTCGGCAACTCGATCACGGTGAACATCCACACGCTCGTCGGGACGTTCCTCGATCGACTACTGGCCGGAAACGGACCGGAGCGTGAGGGACTCCCGGCGGCGGACGGAACGTGGGAAGGGGACGGGACGCGGGCGGCGGACGGAGACCCCGAGGCCGACCCCGCCATCCTCGTCAACGAACTCGACTTTCCCTCAGATCACTACGCGATTCGGGCACAGCTCCGCCAGCGTGGGATCGATCCCGACGAGAAGCTCCGGGTCGTTCCGAGTCGCGACGGTCGGACAATCGACCCCCGGGACATTGAGGCCGCGCTCGACGCCCACGACGACATCGGGATCGTCTGGATGCCGACGGCGCTGTACCGCTCGGGACAGCTGTTCGACGTTGCGCGGATTACCGAGGCCGCCCACGAGGCGGGCGCGTACGCCGGCTTCGATGCGGCCCACTCGGTCGGCGCGGTCCCACACGAGTTTGGCGAGGCCGGCGTCGACTTCGCGGTCTGGTGTACGTATAAGTACCTCAACGCCGGCCCCGGCTCGATCGGCGCGTTGTACGTCGCCGAGCGCCACCACGGGCTCACGCCCGCGCTGGCCGGCTGGTGGGGCCACGAGAAGGACACCCAGTTCGAGATGAACATGGAGTACACTCCGGCCGACTCCGCGGGCGCGTGGCAGATCGGGACCCCGCCGCTGTTCGCGGCTGCGCCGCTGGAAGGGTCTATCGAACTCCTCCGGGAGGCGGGGATCGACCGCCTGCGAGCCAAATCGCTCGCGCTCACGGACTTCCTCATCGGCCTCGTCGACGAGCGGCTTCCAGAGGTCGCGGTCGGAACTCCCCGCGAGCACGCGGCCCGGGGCGGCCACGTCGCCCTCGAACACCCCGATGCCGAGCGGCTGAGCGCGGCCCTAACGGATCGCGGCGTGGTCGTCGACTTCCGGCCGCCGAACGTCGTCCGCGTCTGTCCGGCCGCGCCGTACACCTCGTTCGCCGACGTGCTGGAAGTGGTCGACGAAATCGAGGCGATCCTCGATTCCGGCGCATACGAAGCGTACGAGACGAGTGACGGCGGCGTGACGTAGACTCAATAGCACCTGTTTATAAATGACCTGCGGTGGCGTCACCGGCGGCTTTGCCGCCGGTTGCTAGCGAGAGCTCCGCTCTCGCCCCGCGCCCCGGTGAGCGGCCCTTCGGGCCGCGAACCGCCGGCGCGAGGGACGCGGCGACCGAAGGGAGCCGCGAGGTTGGGGAGGTATGAGGTGCGGTTGCTGTGCGGTGCGGGGTGGGATTCAAAGGGGCAGTCGCGAGGGCGGCGCAGGGGACGCGAGCACCGCAGGGAGTGAGCGAAGCGAACGACCGAGGAGCGCGGCGAGCGTGCGCCGCCCTCGCGACTGGGGCTTTGGCGGTGTTCGTCACTCATCCACCACCGATCACTTATAAATAAACCTCGTACAGCGACGGCCTTAATCGCCCCAGTCCCCAACAGCCGACGATCAGCTAATGGCGGAATCGTCGGGCATGGAGGCGTTCGCGAACCTCGGGAGTGAGGTCCGGGAGGCCCTCTCCGAGCAGGGGTTCTCCACGCCCACTGAACCACAACAAAAGGCGATCCCGCCGCTGTCCGACGGCCGAAACGCGCTCGTTCTCGCGCCGACGGGGACCGGGAAGACGGAGACCGCAATGCTCCCCGTCTTTGACGCCATCGTCGATGCCCGCGATTCTCCCGGCGACCAGCCCCGAGAGGGGATCTCTGCCCTCTACATCACCCCGCTCCGCGCGCTCAACCGCGACATGATGGACCGATTGGAGTGGTGGGGCGACCGACTGGATATCGAGGTCGCAGTGCGTCACGGCGACACCACCCAGTACGAGCGGTCGAAACAGGCAGACGACCCGCCGGACGTGCTCATCACGACGCCCGAGAGCCTCCAAGCAATCTTGACCGGCTCGAAGATGCGGGTTGCCCTCGAAGACGTGGCACACGTCGTGATCGACGAGGTACACGAACTCGCCTCGGCGAAGCGCGGCGCACAGCTCACGGTCGGGCTCGAACGCCTCCGTCGCGTGGCGGGACCGTTTCAGCGGGTCGGTCTCTCGGCGACTGTGGGAACACCCGAGGAGGTTGGGCAGTTCCTCGTCGGGAGTGGCCGGCGCGACCCCGATCGACCCGGCGACCGCGAGTTCGAGATCGTCGAGGTCGCGGCCGGCAGCCGGACCGACGTACGGGTTCTCGACCCGGAGATTACGGACCGGGACACGACGCTTGCGGGCGAACTCGCCGTCGACGAGACGACCGCGAGTCACGTCCGGACGATTCGCCAAATCGTCGCCGAGAACGAGTCGACACTAATTTTCGTCAACACGCGACAGACCGCGGAAGCGCTCGGCTCACGGTTCAAGACGCTGGCCGAGCGGGAGGAGAGCGACGGGAATATCGCCGACCCCACCGAGATCGAAGTCCATCACGGGTCGCTCTCGAAAGAGGTCCGGATCGACGTGGAAGACCGGTTCAAATCGGGGGATCTCGACGGGCTTGTCTGTACCTCCTCGATGGAACTCGGCATCGACGTGGGACGCGTCGACCACGTGGTCCAGTACGGGAGCCCCCGTGAGGTCGCCCGTCTGCTTCAACGCGTCGGGCGGGCCGGCCACCGCCGCGATCTGGTTTCTGAAGGAACCGTCGTGACGCAGGGCGGCGACGACACCCTCGAAGCGCTGGCGATCG
>CAYRWH010000123.1:0-5664 GCA_964427935.1 uncultured Halobellus sp.
CAGCTCATGCGCGTCCAAGTGCCCAACGACGTCAGCATCGAGATCGTTCTCGAAGACTAAGCGCTAGGGCGACTCCGCGCTACGCCTTCTCGTTTCTTTTCACCCCGATAGCACTGCGGCCGTCCCGCCCGGATCACCGCACGCTCAGTACGCCGGATCGCCCAGCGACGAGGCCGAGGAACGCACCGGTCGCGTGCGCGATCAGTGCGACGCCCGGAGCAGCAGTTACGAGCGTCAACACGACCGCGAGCGCGGCGAAAAGGGCGAACTGTGCGCGCGGTGTCAGTCGGAGTCGATCGAATATGGTCGTGGTAACCACGTTGCCGGCAAGGAGATAGCCGCCAAGCGCAAACACCGCGCCGCTGATCCCGAGTACTGCGGGAGACGACCCCGCGAGTCCGCCGAGAATGACCTGTGCGACGCCCGCGATGCCGCCGCTCGCGACAACGAACGCGTGAAACCGGAGTCGCGTCGTTCGGCGCTCGACGAGCGGCCCGAAAAGCAAAAGCCCGACCGCGTTCGCCAGCAGGTGACCCACGGACCCGTGGGCGTAGACGCTGGTGACGACCGTCCACGGAGCGACCGACAGCGGGGTCGACAGCGCGAACACCCACGCGAGGCCGACGACTCCGAGAGCGGCCTGAACGGCCCCGACGAGACAGACGATCCCGAGCGTCTCCAGCGTGGCACGCATCAGGGCACAATTCGGCGTCTAACGACTTAAAATGGGCGTCGAACCCGACTGACGCTTGACGGGCGAGCCACCCACACCACACTGAACACGCATGTAGCCACGAGGAGACGCCGGCCGCCGTGGCCCGTCGGCTTCGGAAGGGCCTTTTAGCCCGACCGACGAACTGGTGGTATGTTCAGGCAGTTCCGGTCGGAGGTGTCGTCAGCGCTCACCGACGCGCTTGCGAGCCTCGATCTTCCGACCGACGACCTCGGTATCGAACGCCCGCCGGACGATATGGACGCGACACTCGCCTCTAGCGTCGCGTTCCGGCTCGCTGGCATCGTCGGTGACGCGCCGCCGAACGTCGCGAGCGATGTCGCCGGCGCGGTCGATACCGACGGGTACGACTACCTCACCGCTGTCGACACCGCCGGGCCGTACATCAACTTTCACCCGGGCGAGGAGTATCTTGCTGACACGCTTGCGTCCGCGGCCAGTGACGAGGCGTACGGGACGCTTCCGGACCGCGACGTGCGCACCGTCGTCGAACACACGAGCGCAAACCCAACGGGGCCGGTCCACGTCGGGCGCGCCCGGAACCCGATAGTCGGCGACGCGGTCGCAAACGTGCTCGAATACGCCGGATACGATGTCGACCGGCACTACTACGTCAACGACGCGGGACGGCAGATGGCCGTGTTCACGTGGGCATACGAGACGTTCGACGAGAGTGATCTGGCCGACGACCCCGCCCGCGACCGCGTCGAGTACGACCTCGTCCGCTACTACCGGAAGGGTAACGAGTTCCTGGAACACGCTGACCCCGACGAGGTCGAGGCCGCGGAGGCGGAGATATCGGCGATCCTTCAGGGACTGGAGGCGGGCAACGAAGCGACCTACGAGCGCGTTAGCGAGGTTGTCGACGCGGTGCTTGGCGGAATGAAAGAGTGTCTCGCGCGACTCCCCGCCGAGTTCGACGAGTTCATCAAGGAGACGCAGTTCATGCTCGACGGGTCGACCGGTGACGTGGCCGAACGGCTCAAAGAGACGGAGTACGCCGTCTACGAGGAGGACGCGTGGCAGTTAGCGCTCGACGAGTGGGGAATAGACAAGAACCTTGTCTTCTTGCGGTCCGACGACACCAGTCTCTACACCACCCGCGACTTGGCCCACCACGAGTGGAAGTTCGCCAACTACGACCGCGCAGTCACCGTACTCGGCGAGGACCACAAGCTGCAGGCCGACCAGCTCGATGCGACGCTGGAGATTCTCGGCAACGACACCGACGCGCTCGGACACGTCATCTACTCGTACGTTAATCTGCCCGACGGAAAGATGTCGACCCGGAAGGGGACCGGCGTAATGCTCGATGACCTGCTCGACGAGGCGGTCGACCGCGCCCGCGAGGCCGTGGAGAGTCGGATGGACGACCGCATCCGCGACGATGATCTGACCGAGGAGGATATCGAGCGGATTGCTCACCAAGTGGGAATCGGGGCGGTCCGGTACGACATCGTCTCGAAGCAGCCCGCGAAGGCAATCACCTTCGATTGGGACGACGCGCTCGACTTCGAGGGGCAGTCTGCCCCGTTTGTCCAGTACGTCCACGCGCGCTGTTGTGGCATCCTCGACGAGGCGGCTGATGCCGGGGTCGAGGTGCCTGTGGTGACGGCGAACACGGACGGGACCGATGACGCCGAGGCTCTCGACGTCGACGCGTCGACGCTGGAGACCGAGGAAGCCCGCGACCTCCTCCGCGAGGTCGCCCGCTTCCCGGCCGCCATCGAAGAGGCGGCAGACGACTTGGAGCCGCACACGATCGCCACGTTCACCCGCGAGTTCGCCGACGCGTACAACGCGTTCTATCGTGAGTGTCCCGTATTGACTGCCAAGAACGACGACCTTCGCGACGCGCGGCTTGCCGTCGTCGCCGCAGCTAGACACACGATGGCGAACGCGTTGGATGTCCTCGGCGTTGCGGCCCCCGAGTCGATGTGAGTCGGTAGCAGTCGGACCACGGCAACACTCGAACCGTGGGTCAAAGGTTACTTACACGCACGCGGCCGTATTCGGAGTAATGAGTAGCGACGCACAGCAGACAAGTGAGGACCGGCGGAAATACGAGTTCCGTAAGGTCATCGAGGAGCTCCGCGAGTTCGAGGGCTCAGGCACCCAGCTCGTCACCATCTACATTCCGGAGGACAAACAGATCTCCGACGTAGTCGCACACGTCACCCAAGAGCACAGCGAAGCGGCCAACATCAAGTCCAAACAGACTCGAACGAACGTCCAAGACGCCCTAACGAGCATCAAGGACCGGCTCCGCTACTACGACACGTTCCCCCCGGAGAACGGGATCGTCATTTTCTCCGGTGCGATCGACGCTGGCGGCGGCCAGACTGACATGGTTACTCGAACGCTAGAGTCGCCGCCTCAGCCCGTCGAGTCGTTCCGGTATCACTGCGACTCGGAGTTCCTCACCGAGCCGCTCGAACACATGCTGGAGGACTCAGGGCTCTTTGGGCTCATCGTTCTCGACCGCCGCGAGGCCAACGTCGGGTGGTTGAAGGGCAAACGAATCGAGCCGGTCAAGTCCGCGTCGTCGCTCGTTCCCGGAAAGCAGCGGAAGGGTGGCCAGTCCGCACAGCGGTTCGCCCGACTTCGGTTGGAAGCCATCGACAACTTCTATCAGGAGGTCGCAGGAATGGCCAACGACCTCTTCGTTGACAAGCGGCACGAACTCGACGGAATCTTAGTCGGCGGCCCCTCACCGACGAAAGACGAGTTCCTCGACGGCGACTACCTCCACCACGAGCTACAGGACACAGTACTTGGCAAGTTCGACGTAGCGTACACGGACGAGTCCGGGTTGAAAGACCTCGTCGACAACGCGAGTGAGGCACTCGCCGATCAGGAAATCGTCGAGGATAAACGTCAGATGGAAGAGTTCTTCGAGAACCTCCACACCGGCGAGGAGGCGACCTACGGGTTCGAACAAACCCGTCGGAACCTGATCATGGGCTCGGTCGACCGGCTGCTCATCTCCGAGGACCTCCGGTCGGACGTGATCGTCTACGAGTGTCCGAACGGCGACGAAGAGTATGAGGTGGTCGACGCACGACACTCCACGCCAACGCACGAGTGTGAAGAGTGTGGCGAGGAAGCCGAGGTTGTCGAGCGCGAGGATGTCATCGAACACCTGATGGCGATCGCCGAACAGCGCGGCACGGAGACGAAATTCATCTCTACCGACTTCGAGAAGGGCGAGCAGCTCATGGACGCGTTCGGCGGCGTCGCCGGAATTCTCCGCTACTCGACTGGTGTCTAAGGCTTCACACCGCCTTTTCCACTCTCACTCCGGCGGTGTCGGAAGCTCTAGACACGCACAGGCGTCGGTCTCCGGGTCGAAACAGTCCGGACACTCCGGTTTTCTGTCGATGATCGTGTCCAGTCGGTCGGCGACGGTTCCGTCGATCACCGCCTCCAACTCGCGTGCTTCCGCCCGGAACTCCTCGACGGCGAGGACGTTTGCGAGGAAGCGCTCGATGATACAGTAGGTTCGGAGCGCCTCGCGGGCGCGGACAATCCCGTCGTCAGTGAGACGGACTCCCTTGTACTTCTCGTGTTCGGCGAGCCCGCGGGATTCAAGTTTCCCAATCATCTCATTTGCGCTCGCCGGGCTAACATCGAGGGCGTCCGCGATATCCCCGGTCGATGCTGGCCCGTCGGTTCCCTGTTGGATGACGTATATCGTCTTCAGATACTGGTCCGCGGTGTTCACGCTTCTCCTCCGTCGCTACCGCTCTCCGGCGGCGCTCTCGTGGCGTTCATCGTCGTTCCATGACCTCCGTGACCTCCCGCACTCCCTCTGACTCCTCCTCACGGATCGTCGTCAAGGTGTCCAGTAGCTCGTCGCGGTCGATCGAAAAGTCGGCGTCTGACTCACGGATCGCCTCGATCAAGTCGTCGTAGAACTTGTAGGCGGTCTCCTCGTTACACAGTTGGTCGTACAACACACCGTCGAAGTCTTCGGGGCGGGTGCGACCGTATCTGGCGTCCACGAGCGACTCGATCTCATCGAACGGAACGCTGTCGACGCCGAGCCCGTCGATGAGCGCCTCCAGTCGGTCACGGTGGTCTGCCGACTCCTCTGCGGCCTCCTCGAGAAGTGTCTCGACCTCCTCGTCGAGTTCCTCGTCGAGACTCCGGTAGTGGTGGTACGCTCGCGCCTCAACCACCTCTTCCAGTACGATCCCGATCTGAAGCAGACGCGCGAGCTGGTCGTCGGTTGTCACCCGCTGACCGACGCTCACCCCGACCACCTGATCGATACGTCCGTTCGCATACACCCTCCGCTCGGGTCTTCCGTGACTTAAGCCGTTCCCTCGCTGGGTTGTCGATACACCGGCGAGCGTACTATTCACAAAGAACGGGAATGTCCCGCTACTGTAGGCGTTCGAAGACGAGTTCCGTGACATCCTCGCGGAACTCGTCGACTGCGATCTCTTCGAGAACGGGGACAAAGAAGCCCTCAACGAGCATGTTCCGTGCCGTTCGCGAGTCGATCGATCGGCTCTCTAGGTAGAACAGGTCTTCTGCGTCGACCTGTCCGACTGTAGCCGAGTGAGACGCTTCGGTGTCGTGATTGTGGATGATCAGCTTCGGTGACGCGTCGGCCTCGGCGTCATCCGAGAGCATCAGCGTGTTCTCACGCTGGTAGCTGGACGTGTTCCACGCATCCTCGCCGACGTCCTGTACGCCCTCGTAGACGGAGCGAGCGACATCGTCGAGCACGCCACGCGTGACGAGGTCGGCGGTCGTGTGCTCGGCCTCGTGCCACACTCGGGCGTTGATATCGAAGTGCTGGTCGTCGGTCCCGAAGAACGTACCGACGATCTGGCTCTCCGAGCCGTCGCCGGCCAGTTCCGTCTCCACGTCCGACCGGGTGAGCTTCGAGCCGAAATTGCTCTCGATCCAGTCGATCGTCG
>CAYRWH010000124.1:0-5587 GCA_964427935.1 uncultured Halobellus sp.
TCCCATCGGCGTGTCGGGTCGCAAACATAAGTTCCCAAACCAGCGCATTGCGGTGTAGGCGTGGGAAGCCCACGACTTCAGTCGTGGGAGGATGTCACCGCCTCAATCTGGGTAACAAGACGCTCATACCGCCGACAGCGACCGTCGTGAGCGTCTCCACGGTGGCAGTGACCCGACCGATCCCGTGGCCCCTTTTAGGTCTCGGTGAGTAGAGCAGCGTATGCTCGCTGCGCCCGCACAGACGGCAACGCCCACCGCGGTGCTTGGGACCACCGTCCTGTTCGCGCTGTTTCTCTCCGTCACCGCACACCTCGCCGCTCGCAACGTCCTCGGTGCGGTCGACCCCCGACGCGCGCTGTACGTCGGCCCGCTCCCTGCGGTGGTAGGCGTCGTCGGTGGGGCGTTCTCCGTCCCCGCTGTGGTGACAGTGCCGGTCGCGCTCGCGCTCGACGCGGCCATGTTCCGCTGGAGCTACGACGCCGAAACACCGCGAGTGATAGCCATCATGACCGTCGTCCACGTCGTCATCACCGTTCTTCTCGGCGTCGTGATCGGCGGTACCGTATTCCTCCTCTCGACCGCGCCGCTGTGATCGGTCGCGACACCGGTCCGATCGGTGACCCTCGTGTCACGGCTCCGGCGGTGAGCCGTCGTACGCGTCGTGGTCGCCGTAGAAATTCAACATCGCGAACTTGAGCTTCGTCGGGTCGATGTCGAGTAGCTCCTCGCGCTCCTCCGGCGGGAACGCGTTTCGGACGGAGTACTTTCCCATGTCTGCGGTCGTGTACCGGCGGTCCGCGAGGATTCGGACGCCGTAGTCGTCCGGCCCGCGGACGACGCGCCCGACCGCCTGCCGCGTCTTCCGGATCGTTGGGATCTCGACGGCGTACGCCCATCCGGGGTCTCTCGTTCGGTCGCGGTCGGCGAACGCTCTGTCGTACGCCGCTTGAACTGCTTCCGTTCGGTCGGAGAGGTGCGGGTACGGCACACCCACGACGACGACCGTCCTTGCGTCGTCGCCGTCGAAGCTCACTCCCTCCGCAAGCGTACCCCACAGCGAGGTGAACAGCGTGGCGTTCTCGCTCGTGGTGAACTCTCGCCGAAGCTCCTCTTCATCCTCGCCGGACCCGTCGAGATACAGCGTTCCGAGATCGGCGTCTACAGGTCCAGCACCGCCGCCGAGTCGCTCGTAGTACCGCTCGGCCTCGCTGTAGGACGGAAAGAAGGCGAGCGTGTTGCCCGGGGTGAACCGAATCGCGTCCCGCAACAGCCCACCCACCGCCTCCTGCGTCTCGGGGTCATTGCGCTCGGAGGCGAAAAGCGGCGGTGTGTCGACCGCGAACGTCCGCCGGTTCTCCTCGGGATACGCCATCTCGTACGCGAGCGTGGCGACATCTTCCAGTCCAAGTACGTCCTCCGTCACGTCGAATGGCCGGAGCGTCGCACTCATCAGCACGGAGGCCGCGACTTCGTCGAACAACGCCGACGTGACCGACCGGGGGATACAGGTGTACAGCTCCGCACGACCGTACACCTCGTCCGTACCGCTGTCGCGACGCACCGACACAACGGGGTACTGGCCTAGTGCCGTCCCCTCGTCCATCCACGTCGAGACGAATCGGGCGGCTTGGAGCGTCCCGGATTCCTTCCGGCTCGTGGTCTCTCCCTCGCGGTACTGTCGCTCGTACTCCTCATCGAGCGCCTGCCCGAGTTGGACGGCAAGCTCGGTTTCGGTGTCGATTCCGCGGCCCTCGTACCGATCGAGAAACGCGAGCGTGAGGTCGTCGCGCCGGTCGTCGTTGGCGATCGAGATGTCTTCCCAGCTCTCCCCAATCCCCTCGCGTGCGCCGAACCCGAGACCCTCATCGTACGTGTCGATGAGCGCCGCTCGGAACGCACCGATCACGTTTTCGGCGGCGTCCGCACGTGAGTCATCGCTCTCAGAGAGCTCTTCGAGCGCGGACTCAAGCGTGTTCTCCGTGAGCGCTCGGGAGGCGTGTTCGCGGGCGGCGTCCTCAACGTTGTGTGCCTCGTCGAACACCGTGAGTATCTCCGAGGGGTCGCGGTCGATCCACCGGAAGAACTGTTCGCGGATGTTCGGATCGAGTAGGTGGTGGTAGTTACAGACAACCAGGTCGACTCCCTCCATCCCCTCCTTAAGTAGCTCGTAGCCACAGAGCTCCCGCTCGTCGGCGTACGCGTACACGTCTTCGGGCGTGCGAACGTCCTCGAACAGCCACCCGAAGAACTCGTCGGTGTCCCGCGTCAGGTTGTTATGGTAGTGTTCACAGACGTTTGTCGCCTCGAACTCCTCCATTTCGGCTTCCACGTCGTCGAGCTCGTCCATGATCGCCTCGCGGGCCTCTGCCGCACCCGCGTCGCCCTCGCGGCTCTCCGCGAGGAGCTCGCGCTGGCGCGCCTCAAGCTCGGCGACCTCCTCCTCGGTCTCGACGAGTTCGCGGGTCGTGTCCCGTAAGGTCTGACACTCCTGATAGTCGACGTCGATGTGACACATCGAGGACTTTCCTTTGAAGACGACCGCCCGGATCGGTTCCGAGTCGGTGATCGCTCGGGCGTCCTCGACGAACTGGCGCATCTGCTGGTGGACGTTCGTCGTGATGACGACCGTCCGATCGTGTTCGCGGGCGTGTTCGAGTGCGGGCACGAGCGCGGAGAGGGTTTTCCCCGTCCCCGGCGCGCCCTCGAACAACACGTCCTGACCCCGATCCAACGCGTTGGCGATCCTGTCCATCGCCTCGCGTTGGTTCGGATACGGCTCTTCGTACGGGAAGAACCGCAGATGCGACGACTCTGACACGGGTTCCAGTTCGTCGCCATCGCTGAAAAGGGGTCGGGTACCCTAGTGAAAGTTAAACGGAGTACGGTCCTGCCGCCGACCGAATCGCCACGACCGAGTCTCCGCCGATTACCGTACCGAAGCCACGGTACACGACCCCCGAGACAGTCCAGGGTTCCGGCACAACCGTAGTGTTTTGATACTCCTCCACGTACTATGGCTGTGAACCAAACTGCTGTTCTTCACATTGCCGCAACGGGCATGGTCGGAGCTGGCGTTTTAGTCTCTGACACCCTCCTCACGGTCGGGCTACTCGTCGTCGGCGCTGCCCTCTTCGTCGCCGGAATCGTTCTCGCTCGACGGGGCGACAGCGCTTCCGACACCGTCGACTGACTTTGGCGAGACGGAACGGGTTATGTTCCCGGCCTACTATGAGATCGTGTGGACGGACCGTTTCAGCCTCAGCCGGAGCTGCGCGCGGCGCTTGAAAGCGCGCTGACCGCCGATATCGAGTTGTTCCGCGAGACTGTCGACCGACTCGGAACCGAACACGAATTCAACACGAAGCGTCTCGCGGCGACACCAGACACGTTTGATCCGCCGGCAACCCTCGCCAATGCGTCTGTCCCAGCCGGGGAACTCGTGTGGCGAGCCCGGACGCTGGAGGCCGCGCCGATTGGGGTTGTACTCACCGGTCCGGCGTATCAAGACAACCCGATGCTGTACGCTAACCGCGCCACATGCCGGCTCACCGGGTACGGCCTCGCGGAGCTGCGGGGTGGAAATCTCCGACGATTACAGGGCGCTCAGACTGACTCTGATCCGGTCGAAGCCCTCCGTGAAGCGATTCGCGGCTGGAGCAAGGTTACCGTCGAACTGCGCAATTACCGTGCCGACGGCACATCATTCGTCAACCGGGTCTCGCTCGTTCCGGTGCCTGCCGCCGACGGAACCGTCGAACACTGGTTCGGCCTACAGGCGGCCGTGTCGGACGAGGGGTGAGCGCGTCCGGCGCTCGTAATTTATTTCCATGCGACAAATTTCAAACGGTTGAAACTACAACTATATAAACGCTGGTGACATCTGTGTTACCGGCACACGACCGGAGTAGCTATTCAAACGTTCTCCGCAACGCTCGGTTCGTTATGGCAACCGAAACCGCGACAGCAACGAATACCGTGACCGAGGCTGGCGACTGGCAGGCTGGCGTTGCCGGCGGGCTGGTCGGTGGTATCGTCTTCGGCGCGATGATGTCGGTGATGACGCCCCCAGTCCTCGAAATGGGGATCCCGGCGATGTACGGTATCGAGGGCCCCGCCGGCGCGATCGGCTGGGCGATTCACATGTCTCACGGCGCGATCATCGGACTGGGCTTCGCTGCGATTGCGGGCCTGAAGCCGGAACTGAGCGAATCGGTCGGAACGAGTCTCGGTGTCGGTGCGGGTTACGGCCTTCTCGTTTGGGTCGCGCTTGCGGTGATCGTAATGCCGATCTGGCTGGGTGCTGTCGGCTTCGGCGGTGCGCCGCCACTTCCAAACATTGGCGTTGAGAGTCTCGTCGGCCACGTCGTCTACGGCATCGCTCTCGGCGGCGTCTACTCGGCGGTTGCGAACTGACGCTGGCGCGTCACCCCGGTTTTTAAGCGCTCGTGACGAGCATTCGTAGCACATGTTCGACGAGATCCTCGAAAAGTTCGAGGGATCCCCGAGCCAACAGGCGGTCATCAGGCTGTTCTTAGAGCGCGGGTTTTCGGTCAACGAGGACGGTCGCGTCGTCTCTGGGGGGATCGAGATTCCGTACACCGGGATCGCCCGCGAACTCGATGTCGACCGACGCGTCGTCGATTCGACGACAGACGCAATTCTCGCCGACCCCGAGCTGAAACGCATTTTCACCAACATCTCCTCGGTGCCGAGTCTGATGGATCTAGCACCGGTCCTTGACCTAACCGTCCTTACTATCGAGGTCGCGGCTGCCGACGAGGCCGGGATCGTTGCCGAGGTGACCGGCATCCTCGCGGACCACGGCGTTTCGATCCGACAGGTACTGAGCGAGGATCCGGAGTTCACTGACGACCCGAAGCTGTACGTGATCACCGACGCGGAGCTATCCGGCGAGCTGCTCGTCGAGATTCGCGAGCTGTCGTACGTCCGCCGCGTCGGGTTCTAACGGCCTCCAGTTCCGTTCTTCGGTTCGTCTGTGCGACCGTCGCGGACGCTTATATACGGTGCCGAATCAGCCCGGAACGTCGTTTCGCGGCCGTTTCACTTTCACTCGGGTGTAAACCAGCCTTTATATCCGAAGCCGCACAAGCTCTGTGTACATGCCAGAAGACGAACTTGAGGACCTTCCAGGAGTCGGCCCGGCGACCGCAGACAAACTACTCGACAACGGATTCGAGAGCTACCAGTCGATCGCCGTCGCCAGCCCTGGTGAGATGTCCAACACTGCGGACATCGGTGAGTCATCGGCCAGCGACATCATCAATGCCGCCCGCGACGCCGCCGATGTCGGCGGCTTCGAGACGGGTGCGACCGTGTTGGAGCGCCGTCAGGAGATCGGCAAGCTCTCTTGGCAGATCGACGAGGTGGACGATCTGCTCGGCGGCGGCATCGAGACGCAGTCGATCACCGAGGTGTACGGCGAGTTCGGGTCCGGGAAGTCGCAGGTGACCCACCAGATGGCCGTCAACGTCCAGCTCCGTCCGGAAAACGGCGGCCTCGACGGCGGCTGTATCTTCGTCGACTCCGAGGACACGTTCCGGCCGGAGCGGATCGACGACATGGTACG
>CAYRWH010000125.1:0-5565 GCA_964427935.1 uncultured Halobellus sp.
CCGAATTATCCAACCTGATAATACGGTGGAGTCATGCGATTTTTGGGTTATTTATAACCACTTAGTTAAAGAATACAATAACGACTTCGTGGCGTGGTTATCAGATGTGGATCTAGCGGTCTCGGAGCGAAATCGTGGCGACCTAGGTATTGAAAAGCGCCGCGAGGAAGTGTAATGCTCAGCGTTCGGCAGCCTCAGCGACCGCGGCGGGAGGACTCGCGCTCTCGACGCACCGGGTCCTGCTCGGTTCGTGAGTCGCGCTCACGGTGGGGCAAAGACTCGCGACGTGATTCGCGTTCCTGCGTCGATTCCGCGCGTGTGCGCTCAGCGTCGACCAACCGCTCCAGCCGTCGTTCGAACTCCGCGTCGTCGATCTCGCCGTCTACATACCGGCGCTTCAGTCGCTCTATCGGCGTTTGTGCGGTCGCTTCCGAGGACTCTCGCCGCTCCATCGCCTCGTCGACGAGGTGGCCGCCGAGCGCGGCACTCCCGATCACGTACACCGCGCCGAGAAGCGTCACCGCGAGCACGCCAATCGTCGCCGCAGGCGAAACGGTCGACGCGATCCCGACCGCGACGAACGTCAACGGCAGCGACAACAGCGCCACCATCGCGCCCGCCGCGGCACCGACGTGGCTCCCGCGGTCGACCCCGTCGTTGTCGGTCCAACTCGCCACGCCGCCGCCGATTGCGGGCGCGATCAACCCCAGCACGGGGAGAACGCTCACGAGTACTGTCACGCCGGCACCGACGCCGGCACGACCGAGGAACCCCGAAACCCACCGGTCGGCCCTCGCGGCTCGGGGTCTGTGCTCGGTCATCGTCGTCCCCGCCCCGAGTCGTCGTCTCGGCGCGTGTGCTGTCTGTTCCGCGCGTCGTACATCGTATCACGGATACGGGATACGGCGTGAAAACCCCCTCGCCGAGGACGGAACGCAGGCTTGTGCCCCGGCGACAGTTCTCCGAGTGTGACTGGAAAGATGCGTTCAAACCCGGTTCAAGACCACGCTAATTTTGCGGCCGTCGATCACTTCTCGCGGAGCCGCGATAGCTCACTTTCGGGGATCACGAGCTCCTGTGTGCCAGGTTTATATACCGCGAGGCTCCCGGCGACGAGCGCCATCGACCCCGCTACCAGCCCGGTATTAATAAGCAGCAGCGCCTGCGCGTTCGTGAACGCCGTCCGAAACGCGGCAATCGGAGTTACCACCGCGGCGGCGACAATCAGTCCGAACCCGACCGCGAGATACGCCATCGCCGTCCGTCCCGACGACCGATACGCGGACAGCGCGAACGCCAGAAGCGTCGCGCTCGCGCCCGCGAGCACGGTGGTCGTCACGAGATACAACCCCTCGATCAGTTCCATACACACCCTGCTCGGAGTCGACGTATAAACCCACGGCGGCGGCTATCACCGCCGATAACACGCGTTTTAGCGGCAACGTAATGACCGATACAAGCCGTTCAAACCCACGAAGGATGGCGTTTTGTGTGGGGATGGTCACCGGTATCCTTTTAAGCCAAAGAATCAATGTCGATAACGTGAATGGTGGGAGACGATCTGATCACCGTCCTCGGCAATAAGTACAACACGGACATCCTGACGGCGACCGGCGACGCGATGTCCGCACAGGACCTGAGCGACGAGCTGGACGTGCCCATCGCAACGTGTTACCGCCGGATAAACGAGTTGGAGGAGGCGGATCTCCTCGAACTCCACGACCGCCCGCTCTCGGACGAGCACCGACGGGTGAAAGTGTACCGCCGGAAGGTCGACGGGGTCGAGGTCGACTTCCGCGACGGACTAACGATCGAAGTCGAGGAGCGCTCGGCGGTAAAGAACCGCCTCGACGACGTGTGGCGCGACCTCTCTGAGCGGTAAGAGACGGCAGGCGAGTCCCTGTAAAGGGGGAGCACCTAGTTAGAAGGACGGTTCGTCGGACCGGCTCATCATCGAGAATCCGCCCGCGCGCTGGTGGACCGTGATCCCGCCCTCGCCGATATCCATCGGGAAAATGTCCGTGTCGATATCCTGTTTCCGCATCTTCGCAACCCAGACGTATCGGTTGACACCGGAGTCCGTCGGCGTCTGGATGAAGTAGATGTTACCGTCCGTAAGGAAGTTCTCTAAGCCAACTTCCGTGTCGGGAAACACTGCGCCTTGCTCGTTGATGAGCAGCGAGGTGAGTCCATTCGACTTGAGGATGTCCGAGAACTTCAGCAGGTAGGTCCGCTCCTCCTGTTCGTCACTGAAGAACAGTTGGAACATCGACAGCGAGTCGAGCACGAGCCGGTCGAACGACTCTCCCTCGATAGTGTCGAGCAGTTTGTCGACGGCGGTAGAGAAGTCGGTCTCTCGGAGCATCTGCCGTTTGTCGAGAATTACGATATCACCTTCGTCGACGAGTTCACCAAACCGGTCGAGACCAACCGACTCGGCGGCTGCGCGGATATCCGCCTCGTCCTCCTCGAACGACACGTAGACGCCGCGTTCGTCGTGTTCGGTCACGCCGTGGTAGAGGTATTGGATGCCGAAGATGCTCTTTCCTGTTCCGGGATTGCCGGAGACGAGGACCGTCGATCGCTCCGTAATACCGCCGGTGAGGATCGAGTCAAGCCCCTCGACCCCTGTAGAGACGAGTTCTGACATTCGTTCTGTGCTTAGCAACGAACGTATATAAAAGACGATCCGTTCGGCCGACGGGTCGGTGGTACAACCGGACGAGGAGCCGCCCTGACTCGATCGAGGCGTTCGACTGACGGTCAAGCGGCGGCTGGACGCCGACAGGTTTATTTCTCGACACGCCGCCCGTTTGTGTATGCGCGGCGAATCGTCTCCCGAGATCCACGGCGGTGATCGACGGTGAGCGACGCGTCAGTGCTCATCGTCGAGGACGAGCCGGACATCGCGGCGTTGTACGCTGGCTTCCTCGAGGAACGATACGACGTGGCGGTTGCCGAAACGGCCGCCGAGGCGATCGACATGGTCGATGAGCGTATCGACGTGGTCCTTCTCGACCGGCGGCTTCCGGACGGCAGCGGTGACGAGGTGCTCGTTCACATCCGTGCCAACGGATTTGACTGCCGCGTCGCGATGGTGACCGCCGTCGAACCCGACTTCGACATCGTCGACATGGGGTTCGATCTGTACCTCACGAAGCCAGTCAGCCGGCCGAACCTTCTCACGTCTCTTGAGACGCTTTTGACCCGAACCGAGTACGACGACCTCCTACAGGAGGCGGCGTCGTTGGCGAGCAAACGAGCCGTTTTGAAGGCACAGAAGCCGACCGCCCAGCTCGAACGAAACGAGTCGTACACGGAGCTCGTTGATCGACTGGAAGAGATCGACGCGGACATCGACGACATCGGAGAGTCGCTGTCGACGGATGATTACCGAGCGATGTTCCGCGATATCGGCGAGGCCTGAGGTAGCCAACGGTATAAGTTACGAGAGCTGTTCGCCCACCAGCTTGCCTGCCGCTTCGAGGAACGCGTCGCGTTCGTCCGCCGGGATTGTCGCGCCCGCGGCGACATCGTGGCCGCCTCCGTCGCCGTCGACCGACCTGCTCGCCTCTCGCATCACAGCTGAGAGATCGAGCCCTTGACCGACGAGCCGTCCGGTTCCTCGGGAGGACACCTTCAGCTCAGTCTCATTCTTTTCGGCGAAAGCGATCACGGGTTTCGAGCGGTCAACCGCCGACGACCCGGCAGCCATACCAGCAACGATACCGACAATCGTCTCGCGGATCCGTGAGCCTGCGTCGAACCACTGGAGATGTGTCTCGTCGGTCACACCCTCGTTTTTTACCCACTGGAGCCCCTCAGAGAGGTTTCGACGGTGATTCCGGAGCAGAGAGCGTGCCTCCGCGAGCGCCGCGTCGCGGTCGCCGAGACACACCGCGAGCCCGACATCCGCGCGCTCGTATCGGGCGGTCGCGTTGAGTAGCGTCGAGAACTCGCTGACATCACGGAGTTCGGTCCCGGGCTCCTCGTCGAGAAGCGTGTAGGAAGTCCCGACAAGCGTCTCGATGCGGTCGGCCGGAACGCCGGAGGCAACCGCTCGACGGATCAATCCAGAGGCGAGCGCCTGCCGCTCGTCGGCGTCGAGGTCAACCCAGCGCCGCCAGTCGCCGTCGGCTTTTACCTCAACGTCGAGTTCGCGGAGAAAGGAGATGGCTCCCGCCTCATCGTTCGAGATACCGGGGATCTGGACGTCAGAGGCGTACTCAAGTAGCTTCGGGAGCGGTCGTGTCTGTCGACCGTACAGGTCGAGGTCGGTGCGTGTTTCGAGGACGCCGGCAGCAACGCCGTCGGCGACGATTTCCTCGTTCGCGCCAACCAGTTCGCCGCTTCCGTTCTGCATGTCGCCGACGGCACCGACGACGGCGAGGCCTGCGAGGTCTCGGTTGTCGCCGGCGGGGCCCTCCAGCGCGCGGGCGAGAACGTAGCTTGCTCCCGCACCAGAGAGCTCACTTGCGCCATCTATCCCTTCCAGTAAGGGGTTGAGATGGTACTTCGTGTCCGGCTCGGCGGGCTGGTGGTGGTCGGCTATCACGGGAACGAAGTCGCCGCGAGCCTCGTGTGTGGCGATGACATCGAGCTGGCCCGAGCCGAAGTCGGTGAAAAGCACCACGTCGAACTCGCGGGCGGCGATCCCTGCAACCGACTCCGCGTCGAGCTGTTTCTCGAAGACGACTTCATGATCGATGTCTGCCCGTTCCAGCGCCGTGGAGGCGATAGCCGCGCTGGTGAGCCCGTCCGCATCGATGTGTGACGCGAGCAGGACTCGGTCGGCCTCCCGCAGGCGGTCGGCACAGTCGCGAGCACGTCCCCCGAGGTCGGGAACAGGTTGATCGGCTGCTGCCATTGGTTGCTGTTCGGTCGGCATCCCCGATAAACACACGCTCTGGCCCCCCGCCGGGTGGCGGAGAAGCGCCGTGTCGTACGGAGCGGCAGCGCTTGCCGTAACTGACGGTTATAGAAGTCTAGAAAGATATGCGTGTTATACATGACACGTGGGTTCAACACCCGGAGTCTCCACGCCGGCGCGGAGCCCGACCCGGTGACCGGGTCGCGCGCGACCCCGATCCATCAGACGACCTCGTTCGTCTTCGAGGACGCGGACACGGCGGCGGAACTGTACGCGCTCCGGGCGGAAGGCCACATCTACTCTCGGCTCTCGAACCCGACCGTGAACGTTCTGGAGGACCGGCTCGCCGATCTCTCCGGCGGTTCCGACGCGGTCGCGACCGGATCGGGCATGGCCGCGTTCGACGCAATCACGACCGTGCTCGCGAGCGCAGGCGACAACGTTGTCGCCAGCTCGGAGATGTACGGCGGCACGGCGGCGTATCTCACCAGTATTGCGAACCGTCGCGGGATCGAGTCGCGGCTCGTCGACACCCTCGATTACGACGCGTACGCGGACGCCATCGACGAGGACACCGCGTTCGTCCACGTCGAAACGATCGCCAACCCCTCGCTCGTCACGCCCGACTTCGAGCGGCTCGCGGCGATCGCCCACGAACACGCGGTGCCGCTCGTCGTCGACAACACGTTCGCAAC
>CAYRWH010000126.1:0-5552 GCA_964427935.1 uncultured Halobellus sp.
GGTGGTGCGGCCGGCGCCGTGTTTGTGTACTCGTTGTTGATGCGAACCGAGTTTCGGCTCTCCCTCGCGGATGCCCTCAGCCGCGTTGATACCTGAACGCACAACTGAGAGGCGTACACCATCTAGATCTGCCGAGCGGCCCGGTGAGATACAGGGAGAATGAACCAAGAATTGGGAGACTTGATCTCGATTCTACTGCCGCCAGATTGCGACGCCGGCGACCGCGATAGCGACCAACGCGATCAGCCCGATGAGTGCCGCAAGGCTCCCGCCAAACGGCTCAAGCGCGGTCTCCGAACCGTCGGCTGCGGCCGCCTCGTCGTCAGGAGTCGCGCTATCGGTATCGTCGGTGCCTGCGTCCGTGCTGTCCTCGGTACCGTCATCACTCACAGAGAGAGTACCGACATCGACATCGTCGACGGAAAGGCCGTAGTCACCGGCGTCGTCGAACGTGAACGAGAACGTCGTCGTGGTCTCTTCGCCTGCCGCCACTGACACGTCTCGTTCCTCCATTATTTCTCCGTCAACAAGGAGCGTGACGGTTTTGTCTCCGTCGGCGTTACCAGTGTTCTCGATCGTTCCCTCAACGGTGACCTCATCACCAACATCGACTGTGTCGCTCGACATCGACGCGTCGGTTACAGACGTATCCGCCTGTGCCGCCCCGACGGCGAAGTAGGAGAATCCGGGCGTCTCAGCGACGTACGTACCGTCTCCCTCATGCGTTGTCTCGACTGTCTCCCACCCGTCATCAGTGTACCGATGGAGACGGACGTCGTCGTGGGAGGTGTCGTCCGGCAGCGAGTCCCCATTCACCTCGAATGAGACGGAGGCCGACTCTAGATCGGCACTTTCGAACCCGTCGGGCGTGAACTCAACGTAGGTCACGGGTTCGGAGCCGCCCAGCTCGTTCACGTCGTCGGGCCGGTCGGAGAGCAGCTCGGTGTCGAGGCTGACCCTGTCCACGTCGGCACCCATTCGTAACGAGACGTCACGGATCGTGGTTCGGTCGTCAGTCAATCCATCGAGATTCCCTTCAACGGTGTCTCCCGAGGCGACATCGTTCGCCGACATCGACACGCCGCCCTCAGAGGGCTCGACATCGGCGACGATCACGTCCGACACGCTCGTCGAGTCACCGTCGCCCGTTCCGCCTCCCCCGGGAGCGCTGGGCTCATCGGGCGCGTCAGGCTCGTCGGGTGCGTCAGGTTCGTCGGGCTCGTCAGGCTCATCGGGCGCGTCAGGTTCGTCGGGCTCGTCAGGTGCCTCACTATCGTCTTCCTCTCCGATAACAATCGAATCCTTCTGAAGATCGAAGCGATCTCCGTCGTCCTCCACCGCAAGGTGGGTGTCGACAACTCGGTCTACGCCCCCGATATCGAACTCGATCGCGGTCTCACCCTCGGGGACGGCAAACGTTATCGTCGCTAGCGTCGGCGCATCACTCGGATTATCGGGTGCCACTTGGTTGAACGCGACGCTGCCGTTTTCGTTATCGACATTATCAACGGGGTCCGCTTCGAAGCTGTCCTCGCCACCCGCTACCGACTGAACCTCCGTCGCCTCCGCGTCGTAGTAGAGGTTGGCGTGATAGCCGACAACATTATCGAGATCGGTCGAGAGTTCGACGGTAAGCGTCTCGTCGGTTTCTTCGACCACCTCAAGAATCATTTCACCGTCCGTTTCAGCGTCGATGTCGGTCGTTGGCGAATCAGCAATCGATGCTGTCGAGGCGGCTGCGGCAGCGCCGGTCGCGACGGGGGCGAGCGCAACGACCGCGACTACCAGACAGACGAGTATACGGGACGTATCGGTTGGGTGTATCATGTTGGGGTATCGTATTGGGTTCGTATCGTGACTCGGTATGCGTGATATCGTTCGTAGGTTGGTTTCCGCAACACACGGAACCTCAAGCGGGTCGCCGGACGGGGGTCCGTCGTCGAAACGTAACGAGGTGTATCATTTTTCGTAAGTATAAAAATGTATGACCCGCGGCAGGTTCGTGAGCTAGCTATGCGATCAGCGGCGCGGCGGCTACGGACTCAGCGTCGTCGGAGTCAACTACTTCATCGTCGCCGTCGTCCGATGCGACGTACTCGATGGCGTTGAAGAGGATCTGGTTGGACTCCTCAGTGAACGCGTCGTCGGGCGAGTTGTTCTCACGGGCGTGAGAGGAGAGCAACACTTCGTTGTCCTCATCGCTAACCCCGATAGCGGGGCCGCCAAGGTCCGAACCATCCGCACTGACTTCAGCGAGAACGTCCCCGCTGTATCCCTCGAACCAACGGCGGTCGGCGTCGCCCGCACTCATGTGCGTGATGACGTCACCGGCCTCACCCACCTCATCGAACAGCGGGTGATCCTCCGTCAGTTCCAGGGTCACGTCGTCACCACTGAACGCGTTGTCCGTTTCAGCGGGGTCTCCGGTCTCCTCGACCAACGAGACGACCCCGTTCGCGCCGACAAGGCTGTTCCAATTGTCGAGGTACAGCACGCCGGTGTCCTCACCGATCGCGTCCTGGAAGTCAACGACATCCGACTCCTCGTCGAAGTCACTGATCACGTAGACGTCGTGGTCGGTGTTCTCCAAGAGATCCTCGGCAGAGACGTCGACGACGTCGTAGCTCTCGTCGTCGAGACCATCACTGATCGTCGCACTGAGGTCGTTCACGTCGTCTCCGTCGATCCCGTCAATTCGGGAGTCGACTTCCGCTTCGCTGAGATCGCTGTCTCGGAGTTCGTCGACAAACTCATCGATCTCTTCCGTCTCGAGGTCGCCGCCGACGACGGCGACGGTCGTCACCTCAGGCGTCTCCTCTGATTCGACCGTCAGCGTCCACGTCGGACTTTCGTCATCTTCGGTGGCGACGAACCAGTCGTACTCGCCTTCCTCTTCGGGCGCGGTCACGTTGAATCCGACCGTCGTTTCCTCGCCCGCGTCGAGTTCGATCTCCTCGCTGGCGAGCACGTCACCGTCGAAAACGAACTCGACAGTCTGCGTGTCGGTCTCGTTATCGGTGTTTTCGACAGTCGCGTCGATGCTCAGCTCTGCGCCGGGATCGACTTCGAACTCACCCGACGGGTCGACATCGGCGATCTCGAAGCCGACCGTCTCGTCGCCGTCGTCGTCCGGAGTGGCGTACACAACGGAGTTCGCGAGGATCGCGTCAGCGTCCTCAGTGTACTCAGCGTTTCCGGCGAACGCGGTGTAACCGAGACTCGAAGCCATCACCGTGTTCGAGTCATCGTCGACGGCGAGCGCGTCGCCGGCGACGCCGTTGTCGTCCGCCACCTGCGCGAGGACGTCCGCATCGGTACCCTCGAACCAGGAGTGATCTGCGTCGATGCCGTCGTGGATCTCGACGGTGTCGCCCTCATCGCCTACCCCGTCGAAGATCGGATGATCGGCGTCAATTTCGTATGAGACCGGCGGCTCCGCGTCACCGAAGAAGCCGTCGTTTTCGAACGTCTCAGCCGGGTCTCCGGTCTCCGCAGACAGTTCGGGGATGGCGTTACTCTGGTCTCCCCACTGGTCGAGATAGACGACGCCGACGTCGTCGCCGTCGGTCGCGTCAACGAAGTCCGCAGTGTTCGACGGGTCGATGTTAGTGACGATGGCCACGTCTTGGCCGGCGTACTCGTCACCCTCGATCACGTCGATCAGGAACTCGTCGGAGAGCTGTCCTTCGAGAGTCTCCGCGATATCCTCACCAGGCGTGAGGTCCGGGAAGGTGTCATCCTGCTCGAAGTCGTCAACAACCGCGACGGTAGTGATATCGACGTCACCGACGAGAATCGTTGCGGTCTGACTGTCGTCTTCGGTGAAGACACCGTGTTCGTAGGCGTCTGCCTCGTCAGGAAGCGGAACGTCGGTGAACTCGACGGTCTCCGCTTCTTGCGGGTCGAGCGTCAGTTCTTCGTCGTCGACCACGTCGCCGTCGAAGACGAACTCGACCGTCTGTGTCTCGGTTTCAACGCCGGTGTTCGTGATCGTCGCGTTTACGTCAATCTCGTCGCCGGTATCGGCCTCGGCCGGCGCGTCGAGGTCGCTCACTTCGAAGCCGTCGCCGGCGATGGTGATCTCCTCAGCGAGTTCCTGTTCGACGACCGGGTCCGGCGGCGTGTTCGGGTCGAGGTTCTCACCGATCTGGAAGCCGGTGAGCACGTCATCCCCGGGCTCGAACCCGCTACCGAGCGCGTCGTTGATGTCCTCGAAGGAACCGAGGTTCTTTTCGAGAGTCACCGTTTCACCCGGATCGAGTTCGAGGTCCTCGATCTCTGCCGGGATGAAGACGAACGAGTCGTCGATGTCCGTTCCGTGGATGGCCTCGATCGAACCGGTATCGTCTCCGACGTTCGTCACGTCGACTTCGCTGACGATGTCCTCATCGATCTCTAACGTCTCGGGCTGCTCCAAGTTCGTCAGCTCGAACTCGGGCCCTTCGATTTCGTCGACGACCTCAGTCGGCCCGGTCTCGACGACAATCTCGTCGCCGTCGTCAGCCGGCTGAGCGTCCGTCGCAGCCGACGACTGAACGTCGGCGTCACCGCCGAGGATCAGCTCCTCGATGGCGAGAACATCGCTAACTGTCACTTCACCGGTCTGTGTCACGTCTGCGAGCTCCTCGAGGAACCCGTCGGGATCCTCTCCGGCGAGGAACTGTTGCGTGAGCACCGCATCAGCGGGCGTGATCTCGCCGTCGGCGTTCACGTCACCGAGCTGTCCGCCGCTCCAAGTGACCTCCTGACCGACCGTTTCGAGGTCCTCGGCGTCAGCAGTCGTGACGGTCGTTCCGTCGTCCGTGATGGCGAGATCCGTCTCGTCACCGGCGTCGCCGATGAACTCGAACGTAACGTTCGCGAGGTCCGGCTGGTCGACGCCGTCGGCCTGCGAGTCGACGAACCCGACCGTGCCGTTCTCGTTGTCGATGTTCGTTGTCGGTCCGTTACCGAGGTCACCAGTCGTGACGCTGTCAATCTGGAGCACGCTCGGGTCGAACTCGACCGTGACCTGATAGCCGGCAACGTCCGCCGCGTCGGTCTGGACCGGGACAGCTTTGGTCGTGTCAGGTGCGAAGACGACCTCCTCCTCGTCGAAGGTGACGGTCGCTTCCGCGTCAACTTCCTCGACGGTTATCGTCGCGGTCTCGCTGTCATCGTCGGTGAACACCCCGTGTTCGAACTCACCTTCTGCGTCCGGAAGCGGGATGTCGTCGAAGGTCACGTCAGCCGACTCGTCCGCGTCGAGTGAAACCTCCTCGTCGGCGACCGTGTCGCCGTCGAAGACGAACTCGACCGTCTGCGTACCGGCGTCGTCGCCGGTGTTCGTGATCGTCGCGCTCACGTCGATCTCATCGCCGGGTTCGGCGGTTGCCGGCGCATCGAGATCGCTCACTTCGAAGACGGTATCGTCCGGGTCCTCGCCGAACCGCTCGAAGGTGTGTTCGAGTGAGAACTCAGTATCGACCGCGGCCTCATCGACCTCGACGAGGATCGCGACCTCACCGGAGAGCCCGTCCGTCTCGACGGGCTCGCCGAGTTCGATCTCGTCG
>CAYRWH010000127.1:0-5541 GCA_964427935.1 uncultured Halobellus sp.
GCGTCGCGCCGATCGGGAGCCCGCTGCCGAGCCCCTTCGCGGTCGTGAGGATATCGGGCACGACATCGTGGGTATCTGCCGCCCACAGCGAGCCGGTGCGGCCGAGCCCAGTCTGGATCTCGTCGAGGATCATCGCCGTCCCATTCGTCGCCGTCGCAACGCGAACCGCCTGTAGGTATTCGGTAGAGACGGGGTTGATCCCGCCTTCTCCCTGTAGCGGCTCCAGGATTACGGCGGCGGTGTCCTCGTCTATCGCCTCACGCATAGCGTCGATGTCGCCGTAGTCGACGAATTCGACGCCGCCGGCGAGTGGCTCGAACCCCTGCTTGTACTTCTGTTTCCAAGTGGTCGCAAGCGCACCCATCGTCCGACCGTGAAAGCCCTGTCTCGTCGCGACAATCTTCTCACGACCCGTCGCGTGGCGAGCGAATTTCAGGGCGGCCTCGTTGGCCTCGGTCCCGGAGTTACAGAGCCAGACGTTGTCGATGTCGACAGGGCCGGTCTCGGCCAACCGCTCGTACAACGCCGTCCGCGCCGCGTGCGGGTACGACGCTTGGACGTACATGAGCTCCTCCAGTTGGCTCGTCGCGGCGTCGACGACTTCGGGGTGACAGTGACCAACGGGGGTACAGGCGTAGCTCGCGCCGAAATCGAGGTACTCGTTCCCCTTCGTGTCGTACAGCCAGACGTCCTCCCCGCGAGCGATCTCGATCGGCTTCTCCGAGAAGACGAAGCCGCTCATGCCGTCTCACCACCGTCGGCCTCGTCGTCCGTTTCGTGTCCGTTCGCAGGGGTCCCCGCCGCGTCGTCGAGCGCCGAGCGTTCGATCGTCGTCCCCGCGCCGCCGAGCGCCGCGACGATCGGGTCGCGAACGTTGGCATCGCCGATCACGACTCGGTTGGAGCCGCCCGACAACGCTTCGTTTGCGGCCATCACTTTCTTATCCATGAATCCTTCCGCAGCATCCGCAACCGCCGCCAGTTCGTCAGGGGTCGTTGCTGCCTCGATCAGCGTGTCGGGGTCCTCGGGGTTGGCGTACACGCCCGCCACGTCCGTCAATAGGACGAGGTCGGCGTCGAGCGCCCCCGCGATGGCCGCGGCCGCCCGGTCTGCGTCGGTGTTGACGGGCGTGACGCCCCCGTTGCCCTCCATTCCTTCCATCGGAGGCGAGACGACAGGGGTGTAGCCGTCGGCGAGCAGCCCCGTGAGGAGGTCGGCGTTCACCGACTCGATCCGGCCGGAGTGCTCGCCGCGTCTGATCTTCCGTTTGCCGTCCTCGATCACGCGGATCGCCGACTTGCGCGGCCCGGAGAGGAGCCCGCCGTCGACGCCCGAGAGCCCAACCGCGTCGACGCCGGCCTCGCGGAACAGCGCCGTCAGCTCGGTGTTGAGTTTGCCGGCCATCGCCATCGTGAACGCCTCCATCGTCTCTGCGTCGGTGAACCGACCGGTGACGCCGGAGGCAGACTCGACGTACTCGGGCTCCATACCGAGCCGTTCGATCGTCTCGTCGACGACCGTCGAGCCGCCGTGAACGACGACGATCCCGCGACCGTTGGCCGCGAGGTGGGCAACATCGCCGACCGCGCCGGCCGGGTCAACCGCCTTCGCGCCGCCGATCTTGACGACGACGGGGCGGTCGGCAGGGTCGTGGCCGCCGTCGGCGACGATGTCGGGCGTCGTCGCCTCGATATCGTCCGTCATGGCGACCCCACGGGGTGAAGCCCCTGGAACTCCAGACCGGCGGTCTCGGGCAGCCCGAGGGCGACGTTCGCCCCGTGGACCGCCTGCCCGGCCGAGCCCTTGGTCATGTTGTCTATTGCGGAGAACACGACGACACGGCGGTTTCCGGGGTCAAGTTCGAAGCCGACCTCGCCGTGGTTCGTCCCGGCGACCGATTTCGGTTCGGGGTACCGGTAGACGCCGCCACCGCCGGAGACGATCCGCATGAACGGCTCGTCGGCGTACGCGCCGCGGTACGCGCCCCACAGGTCTCCCTTCGAGACGGGTTCGTCCGGGAAGACGTGACAGGTCGCGCTCGCGCCCCGCACCATATCCACCGCGTGGACGGTAAACGAGACCGACAGCCCGAGATACGCCTCGATTTCCGCCTCGTGACGGTGACCGGTCGGCGCGTACGGGCGAACGACGCCCGAGCGCTCCGGGTGTGAGGAGGCCGCACCGCCGCCCGCACCGCCCTCCGAGGAGCCGACCTTCACGTCGACGACGACCTCGCCGCTCTCGTCGCCGAGGACGCCCGCATCGACGAGCGGCTTGAGGCCGAGGATCGTCGCGGTCGCGTTACAGCCGCCGCCGGCGATCAGGTCCGCGCCGGCGAGGTTCTCGCGGTTGAGTTCGGGAAGTGCGTACTCCGCACGCTCTAAGTACTCCGGCGAGGCGTGACCGTCGTACCACTCGTCGTACAGCGTCGCCTCCGGAAGCCGGAAGTCGGCAGAGAGGTCGACGACGGTGTCGGCCGCCTCGAAGTACTCGTCAATTTGCTCCATCGAGACGCCGTGTGGCGTCGCCGAAAAGAGCACGTCAACGGAGGCCAGATCGTCGGGATCGGAAAAGCGCAGGTCGAGCCCACGCAGGTTTGGATGTGAGCGACCGACCGTCATGTTGTCGGCCGACCGCGACGTGGCCTGTACGACCTCGAAATTCGGATGACCGGCGAGGATCCGTAGCAACTCGCCGCCCGTGAAGCCGGTGCCGCCGACGACGCTGGCGGTGTAGGTCTCGTCGGTCATGCCTGTGCCTCCGCGGTGTCGCTCGCCTGCGCTGCTTTCGACTCCAGCCAGTCGACCACCCGCGCCGGAACGTCGACCTCGCTGGCCTCGGTGAGCGCCTTGAATTCGACGGTGTGGTTCACCTCGTGGACGGTGTACTCGCCCGACCCCTCGCCGCCGACTTCCATCAGGTCGACGCCGAGCATGCCGCCGCCGACCGCAGCCGACGCGCGCTCGACGAGTTCGAGCGCGCGGTCGTCAAGATCGAACGACTTCGTCTCGCCACCTTTTGCGGCGTTCGTGAGCCAGTGGTCCGACGAGCGCGTCATCGCGGCGATCGGGTCGCCGTCGACCGCAAGTACGCGGATATCGCGGCCGGGTTTATCCACGAACTCCTGGATGTAGAACACCTTGTGCTCGTAGTGGCCGAGCGTCTCCTTGTGCTCTAAGATCGCCTCGGCGGCGCTTCGAGTGTCGATCTTCGCCATCAGCCGCCCCCACGAGCCCACGACCGGCTTCAAAACGCAGGGGTAGCCGAACGACTCGATCGCCCCCATCGCCGACTCCTTCGTGAACGCGACCTCCGTTGCCGGCGTAGGAACGTCGGCCTCCGCGAGCGCCAGCGAGTTCTTCGCCTTATCAGCACAGACATCGCCCGTCTCCGGTCCGTTCACGACGGGAACGCCGTAGCTGTCGAGGAAGCGAGTCGCGTACAGCGACCGGCTCGTCGAGAGACAGCGATCGACGACGAGATCAAGGTCCTCAACGTTCGCGGTTGTCGATTCGAGGCTAAACCGCTCACGGCGGACATCTATTTTCTCGACCTCGTGGCCACGGTCACGGAGCTCCGACAGCAGCAGCTTCTCGTCGCGGCGGATACGCGAGTAGAGGACGCCTATGCGCATGTCGACCACTCGCGTGTCGCGGTCGTCTCGGTCGTCACCATCTACTCGCCCCAGTCCTCCTCGAGTTCAGGTGCCTCCTCTAACACGACGGGATCCAGCGAGATGACCTCGAGTTCGGTCCCCGTGACCGGACTGTCAATTATCTCGCCGACCTCGACGTCGGCCGGAAGCTCAATCTCTTCGCCCGTGATCGGATCCTCTGCCAGCACCGGATCGGTGTCGGTCGTCATCGTAGCTCCTACTCGACCGCGAATCCGCATAAACCCTTCGAACTTGTAATCTTAATTATAGTAGCTATACCGCCAGCTAACGGATGGAAAGCGGGTTTGGTCCGGTCGTGTGAAATCCGGTGTCAGATTTCAGTAGTAATTTTGTCCCCGGAGGGGGACGGCGGCACCGTCGACGGTCGATCCGCGACCGTCGGTGGTGTGGGTCGTCGGCGAACTCGGGGGCGACACCTAAGAGAACACGTTGGCTCACGCATACGAACTCACCTCGGCGTCCAGCAGTTCTGTCGCCGCCGCGAGCGACGCCCGCTCGTCGGCCAGCGCCGCGTCGTCGGCCTCGATAGCCGTCTCTGCGGTCGCAATCTCGTCGGCGACCGCCTCGGGAGCGGGCCCCCCGGCCGAGTCGCGGCTCGCGACGCTGGCGGCCGGGTCGAGCGCGGACACCACGCTATCGTGGCTCACGTACGTTGTGAGGGACTCGCCTGTCACCTGTCGAGTGGCCTCGTCAACTTTTGCGGCGGCCGCCTCCGGCGTGTCGTCGTCTGCGACCGTCTCCGCGGCCGTCGCGACAATCTCGTGGGCGGTCCGGAAGGGAACGCCACTCATCGCAAGTAGGTCGGCGATCCCCGTCGCCGTCGAGAACCCGTCACCCGCAGTGTCAGCGAGCAGGTCCTCGTTCCAGTC
Organism: uncultured Halobellus sp.; assembly: GCA_964427935.1. Classification (GTDB taxonomy): domain Archaea; phylum Halobacteriota; class Halobacteria; order Halobacteriales; family Haloferacaceae; genus Halorubrum. The sequence goes on from CAYRWH010000127.1 coordinate 4,546, forward strand.
TGCGGTCGCGACCGCGCCCGCGACGACTTCTGTCGCGTCGCTCACGGAATCGACCGCGGTCCACGCGTGTGGTGTTGCCTCCTGTAAGTCGAGGTTGTACGCGCGTGGTAATCCCTTCAGCGTCGTCAACAGCCCGGTCAGCTCCCCGGTCGCGGTGCCAGCCGTAGCACGGACCAACTCGATCGGGTCCGGATTCTTTTTTTGCGGCATGATCGACGAGGTCGACGAGTAGTCGTCCGACAGCTCCACGAACCCCCTGTTCGCGTAGACGATCAGGTCCTCGGCGATCCCCGAGAGCGTCGTCGCGTGCGTGGCGAGCGCCGCCGTCGTCTCGGCAAGGAAGTCGCGTCCCGCAGAGGCGTCCATCGAGTTGCGGACGACGCCGTCGAACCCGAGCAGTTCGGCGGTGCGGTCTCGATCGACCTCGAACGGCGTCCCCGCGAACGCCGCCGCGCCGAGCGGCGAGCGGTTGACGCGCTCGTACGCCCCGAGCAGGCGCTCCGTGTCGCGCGCGATCGCTCCCTCATACGAGAGCAGGTAGTGAGCGACGGTCGTCGGCTGGGCGGGCTGGAGATGGGTGTAGCCGGGAATTACGGTCTCCGCGTGCTCGCTCGCGACCTCGAGGAGCGCCTCACGGAGCGTGATCGTCGCCTCCGCGGCGGCGAGCAGGTCCTCGCGCAGCCGATGCCGGATACAGGTCGCCACCTCGTCGTTGCGCGAGCGGGCGGTGTGCATCTTCCCGCCGTCGGGGCCGACGCGGTCGATGACCGCCGTCTCGATCGCCTCGTGGACATCCTCGCCGTCGGGAAGCGCGCCGTGGCCGGCCGTCTCGATGTCGTCGAGGGCAGCGAGGATCTCACTTGCGACCGCGTCGTCGACGATCCCCTGCTCTGCGAGCATCACCACGTGCGCCCGGTCGACCGCGAGGTCGGCCGCGAAGATGCGTTCGTCGGCGTCGAGACTCGACATGAACTCGCGGGCGGGGCCGCCGCTGAA
>CAYRWH010000128.1:0-5535 GCA_964427935.1 uncultured Halobellus sp.
CGGCGATCGCCCACGAACACGCGGTGCCGCTCGTCGTCGACAACACGTTCGCAACGCCGTACCTCTGTCGGCCGTTCGAGCACGGCGCGGACATACTCTGGGAGTCGACGACAAAGTGGATCACAGGCAACGGAACGACCGTCGGGGGCGTCGTTGTCGACGGCGGGCAGTTCCCTTGGGACCATCCAGACGCCGACTACGACGAACTCGACGGCCAGTCGCCCGCCTACCCGATTGACTTCGTTGAGCAGTTCGGGGACGCCGCGTTCGCCAACGTCGCCCGGCAGCGTGGCGTCCGGCCGACCGGCGGCCAGCAGTCCCCGTTCGACGCGTGGCAAACCATTCAGGGATTGAACACGCTTCCCCTGAGAATAGACCGTCACTGTGAGAACGCCCGGGACGTCGCCGAGTTCCTCCGCGACGACGACCGCGTCGGCTGGGTAACGTATCCCGGCTTCGAGGACCACCCGAGCCACGGCAACGCGACGGAGTATCTCGACGGCTATGGGGGCATGGTCACGTTCGGCGTCGAGGGCGGGTTCGAAGCCGCAAAGGCGCTGTGTGAGTCCGTCGATCTGGCGAGTTTTCTCGCGAACATCGGCGACGCAAAGACGCTCGTCATCCATCCGGCCTCGACGACGCACGCGCAGATGGACCCCGAACAACAGCGGCTCGCCGGCGTCTACCCCGACATGCTTCGGCTTTCGGTCGGTATCGAGGACGTTTCGGACGTGATCAGTGACCTCGATAGGGGGTTGGCCGCCGGTGAACGCGCGGCCACAGAGGCGTGATCGAGATGAGTACGACACCGTCAGACGCCGGAGTTGCCGCACTTGGAGAGTTCGAATTCGAGTGCGGCCAGTCAGTTCCAAATCTGGAAGTCGCCTACGAAACGTACGGCGAGTTCGACGGCGACAACGTCGTGTTGGTCTGTCACGCGCTCACCGGCAGTCAGAACGTCGCGCGGTCCCCCGCGCCGAAGGGCGACTCGGAGACCAGGAATTCCGGGCAGGCCGGACAGGCCCGTGCGTGGTGGGACGACATCGTCGGCCCTGGAAAAGCGATCGACACGACGGAGTACTACGTCGTCTGTGCGAACGTTCCGGGCTCCTGTTACGGCACAACCGGACCGACGAGCGAGCGCCCGGCAGATGTCGACTTCCCGGGCGAGAAGCCGCCCGATCACGACCGGTGGGGGACCGCCTTTCCGCCGGTTCAGGTCGAGGACTGGGCCCGCGCACAGCGGCTCCTACTCGACCATCTCGGCGTTGGCCGGCTCCGGGCGGTCGTCGGCGGGAGCGTCGGGGGAATGAACGTTCTCGAATGGGCGAAGCGGTACCCAGACGACATCGACCGGATCGTTGCCATCGCGACTGCCGGCCGCCTCGACGCGCAGTGTCTCGCGTTAGACGCGGTCGCGCGGCGCGCCATTCGCGCGGATCCACACTGGAACGGCGGCGACTACTACGGCGAGGACCGTCCGTCGCCGGACGAGGGGCTCGCGCTGGCCAGACAGATCGGCCACGTCATGTACCTCTCGAAGGCGTCGATGGAACGAAAGTTCGGCCGACGGTCGGCCGGGCGTGACTCGCTGACTCGCGAAGACGGTGACCTCGGGCTTCCGCCGGAGCCGACGGCGGCCTTCTTTCCGTATCGCGAGGTAGAGTCGTATCTCGACTATCAGGCCGAAGGGTTCAGCGACCGGTTCGACGCGAACAGCTATCTCTACCTCACGCGTGCGATGGACGAGTACGACCTCGCCGCAGGCCACGGCACGGATGCGGACGCCATCGCAGCCTTCGAAGGCGAGACGCTACTCATGAGTTTTACCGCCGACTGGCACTTCACCGTCGAGCAGTCGGCGTCACTCGCCGACGCCTTCCGCGACCGCGACGTGCCGGTTGCCCACCACGTGATCGACTCCGATCACGGACACGACGCGTTCCTCGTCGAACCCGAACACGTCGGGCCGCCGCTCAGAGACTTCCTCGCTGACGGCGTCGCCGGGCGCGCGGTCGACGACGACGTTCCAGACGAATCTGGGCGTGAAGGGACCGGTCACGACCCGGACCACGCGCCCGTCCACTCCAGTCTTTTTAGGGGATAAACGAGGAAAGCACGGGAGTCAGACTCGCTCGTCCGCGTACCACTAGGCTCGTGTATCAGGCACGTTCGCCGACGATCCACTTGTGTGAGTAGCTGCCGCCGCAGGTACAGTGGGCGTACGCGTGGACAACGTCGCCCTCGGCGTAGAGCCCGCCGACATCTTCGTTTTGCGCTTCGGCGAAGGCGAACACGAATCGAACGCGATGCTCCTCGTCGGAGTCGTCCGCGTCCGCGAACGGACACTCGCCTCCGTCGAGCGATCGGGAGATCGTCCCCTCTGTCCCCATCGCCTCCTTCGCGAACTCCATCGCGTCCATCCCCGTCCCGGCCTGGAACGCCGAGCGACCGGTCTCGCCGTCGAGTATCAGCCGGACGCCGCCGTCGGTTTCGGTGCCGACCTCTCGGAGCCGGGAGTCGTCGTCGAGGTAGTCGTCGCTCACGTAGAACACGACATCGTCGAGTCGGTCGCCGGCAAGAAACTCGTCAAGCTTGCTCATGCCGGCGACACGCACGTGACAGGTAAAAGGGACGCGTGTCGGAGTTGACCGCCTCAAACTGACACGACGATCCGCAACCGATCGGCCCGCAACGGGAATCGGAGTAAAGATTATTACGGATCCCGGAGATCCACCGTGTGATGAGCGCACGCACACCATCCGGAGACCGACTCGTAGAGTGGGCCGAGTTGGTCGACGAGGACGTGCCGGACGATATCGACGAGGACGACCGCCGCCGCCGCTAACCGCCCGGCGTTTCGGGGATCGGGGCGGCCTCGTTCATAACCGATACAACCGGTGGGTACCCCCGTGTTTCAGTTTCACCCCGCATCGCGAAGCCTTTAGGCCGATGGCGGCGAACGTCCGTCGATGGCGACAGAGGCCACCGGGATCGACCACCCATTGCTCGTCGATGACTTCCTCGAGTCCCGTCGATACCAGCTTCGGCTCGCGGACGCCGCAGTCGACGACCACACTCTCGTCTGTCTCCCGACCGGCCTCGGTAAGACGACCGTAAGCTTGCTCGTCACCGCGAGACGACTCCACGAGGTTGGCGGGACAGCGCTGTTTCTCGCCCCGACAAAGCCGCTGGTCCAGCAGCACGCGGACTTTTATCGCGAGGCGTTAGCGATTCCGGACGACGAGATTGTCGTGTTCACCGGCGACGTGAAACCCGACGACCGCGCGGCCGTCTTCGGCGACGCGCGGATCGTGATCGCGACGCCGCAGGTCGTCGAAAACGACCTCGTCGGGAACCGAATCTCGCTGCGTGATGTGACACACCTCACCTTCGACGAGTGTCACCGCGCGACGGGCGACTACGCGTACGTCTACATTGCGGAGCGCTACCACGCCGATGCCGCGAATCCGCTCGTTACTGGCATGTCAGCCTCACCCGGGGGCGACACCGAGGAGATCGAGACAGTGTGTGAGAACCTCGGGATCCGTAACGTGGAAGTGATGACCGAGGATGACGCCGACGTCGACGAGTACACCCACGACACGGATGTCCGGTGGGAGCAGGTCACCCTCCCCGACGAGGTGATCGCGATCCGCGACGCGCTCAACGAGGTGATCACGGACCGGCTGGAGAAGCTGAAGCAGTTGGGAGTCACGAACAAGACGAGTCCAGATCTCTCCCAGCGCGACCTCAACGAGATGCGCGGGAAGTTGAAGAAGATGATGGACAACGACCAGTCGGACGGCTACAAGGGCATGAGTACCCACGCGGAGGTGATGAAGCTCCGCCGCGCGACCGAACTAGTCGAGACCCAGTCGGTCGAGTCGGTCCGTCGGTACTTCGAGCGCCAGCGCGAGGCCGCCCGCTCGTCCGGCGCGTCGAAAGCGAGCCAACGGATGATCGCGGATCCGAAGGTACGGGAGGCGATGCGGAAGGCGGAGTCGTTCGACGGGCTCCACCCGAAGTTCTCACAGGCCCGGATCCTGCTCGCGGAGACGCTCGGTATCAACGAGGGGGAGCGAGCGATCCTCTTCACGGAGTCGAGAGACACCGCCGAGGCGCTCGTCGAGTTCCTCGAAGCCAGCTTCGACGTCCGGAAGTTCGTCGGGCAGGGCGACAAGGAGGGCTCCGACGGGATGACCCAGAAACAGCAACAGGAGACGCTTCAGCAGTTCAAGGACGGCGAGTTCGAGGTGCTCGTCTCTACGTCCGTCGCGGAGGAGGGGCTCGACGTGCCCGAGGTCGACCTCGTCTGTTTTTATGAACCCGTCCCCACCGCGATCCGCTCGATCCAGCGCAAGGGCCGGACCGGCCGGCAGGCGAAGGGACAGGTGGTCGTGCTCATGGCCGAGGACACCCGCGACGAGGCGTTCTTCTGGATCTCGCGGCGGCGCGAGAAGAAGATGGCCGACCAGCTCGCAGAGCTGAAGGCGGCCACCGACGACATCGAGGAGACCGTCGGCGACGACGGACAGGCAGGTCTCGACGCGTTTAGCGGGAGGTCCGGAGAGGAAGGCGCAGACGCCGGATCGGCAGTCACCGAGAACGGGAACAGCGCCGAGACCGGAGACACCGACAGCGCCGAGGTCGGAGACGCCAACAGCGCCGGGGCCGGAGACACCGACAGCAACACTGGCACCACGGGCGACGCCGGCCTCACCGACTTCGCCGAGGAGGCCCGAGACAGAGACGACATCGACGACGCCGACAAGAGCGACGACGGCGTCGTCGCCACTGCCGGCGTCGACGACGGGGTCGAGGTCGTGATCGACCAACGCGAGCTCGACTCCTCCATCGCCAAGTCGCTCTCGACCCATGACGAACTGGTCACTCGACTCGAAACGCTGGCGGTTGGCGACTACGTGCTCTCCGACCGGGTCGCCGTCGAGCGGAAGTCAGCGGCCGACTTCGTCGACTCCATGCTCGACGCGGACCGGTCGATGTTCGAACAGGTCGGCGAGCTCTCCCGGGCGTACGCCCGCCCCGTGCTGATCGTCGAGGGGACGAACCTGTACGGCCAGCGCGACATCGACCCGAACGCGATCCGGGGCGCGCTCGCGTCGCTCGCGGTCGATTTCGGCATCAGCGTCCTCCGAACCGAAAGCGAGACGGACACGACCGAGTTGCTGGCGACGATCGCCCGCCGCGAACAGGAGACCCGCGACCGCGAGGTGAGCGTCCACGGCGAGAAGACGACGAAGACCCGTGCGGAACAGCAGGAATACGTCGTCTCCTCGATAGCGGACATCGGCCCGATAACGGCTCGCGGGCTGTTGGAACACTTCGGGACCGTGGAGGCGGTGATGACCGCCCGAGAGGAGGACCTTCTAGAAGTCGACGGGGTCGGTCCGGTGACCGCCGAGCGGATCCGCGAGGTCGTCGGCAGCGAGTACGAGTGATGGCATCACCCAATTACGGCGGTAGCGAGGCGAAAGCCCACGGCTTTAGCTGTGGGATGAAGCCGACACGATG
>CAYRWH010000129.1:0-5530 GCA_964427935.1 uncultured Halobellus sp.
CGAGGTCACCATCGGAACGGGTTGATGAGTGACATCGCTCATCGACGAATCGATCCGGCGCGGGGAACGCCACAGATTCAAGGCCGTTCGGCACCGATCGATCATATGAAGATCCGGCAGAACATCCGCCATTGGGCCGCGAAGAAGGCGTTGACAACCCCGGTCGTTGGCGACGTCGCCAACGACAAACTGGTCGATATGCACACGAGCATTTTCCTCAACAAGGCAGACGAGGATCGCCGGGAGGAGCGACGCGAGCACCTGGATGATTTCTTCGACGCCACGATGGACACCTACGTTGCCGGGCTAGAAGCTGGGCTGAAGGAGGCGGAAGCCCGTGAGATCACACACATTCAGGCAAACTTCGACTTCTTCAACCACGGCTGGACGGAGATGATGGAGATTCCAGCCGAGGAGTTGGAGGAACACTACCGCCGGTACGACTCGTTTTTCACCGAGCACGGAATCACGATCGACGACCCGCTCGGCGAGTTCAGACCGGCGGCAGGGATCGCGGACGCGCCGGCGACGCCCGAGCGGTTGAAGACTCCGGAATACGAGAACGCGCTCGCCGGCTTCGCCGACGACGTGTACGTCGAGACCGACGAGGGCGAGACGGTGATCGGTGGCGACACCGAGGAGCCGGAAGACGTCGACCCAGCGGCCGCACCCGGACTGGACGAGGACGAGGCGAGCGCGTGACCTGAACCGAAGCGTCGGGACAGCTCCGAGCCGAGAGCAAGCCGTCCACTTTATCAAGACGTGGGTTGATCGGTCGGCATGAACCGCGGTCAGTCGTTTCTTCTCCTGTTGATTGCCCTCGTCTCAGTCCTCACCCTCGTCATTATCTCGCCGTTTTTTGAGTACGTCATCGCCTCGGTGATCCTCGCGTACGTCCTGTTCCCGTTCCACGAGTTCATTTCAACGCGGCTCGCGCCGATAGCCGAGGGACGCAACGCGCTCACGATTCGTGCCACGGAGATGGCCTCCGCGGTGGTACTCATCCTCGGGTCGATCATCGCGGTGATCATTCCGTTCGTGTACATCTCGTTTGTGTTCGTACAGGATCTCACGGCAATTGCGGCCGGCGAGAGCGACATTGATATCGTCGCTATCGAGGCTCGGATCGCCGAACTCACCGGAGAGGAGTTCGACATCGAGGGGTGGTTCATCACGACCGGTGACGTGCTCCTCGACACGCTGTTCGGCGGGCTCGGCGGGATACTGACGAGCGCGCTGCGTGCGTCACTCGGGCTCGCGCTCGCGGTCTTTTTAGTGTACTACACACTGATGGACGGACCGCAGTTCGTTTCGTGGCTACGGTCGATGATACCGCTGCCGGCCGATGTCACCGACGATCTTCTTACAAAGGTGGACGCGACCACTCGGGGAGTCGTGATCGGACACATCTCTGTTGCCTTATTACAAGCGCTCATTGCCGGAGCGGGTCTCTGGGCTGTTGGGATCCCGAACGTCGTCTTTTGGACGTTCGTGATGGCGATTCTCGCGTTATTACCTCTCATCGGTGCCTTCCTCGTGTGGGGGCCAGCGGCGGCGTATCTGGTTGTCATCGACGAGGTCACGGCGGGAGTGCTCCTCGCCATCTACGGGGTCGCCGTCGTTTCCATGGTCGACAACTACGCGCGTCCGATCGTCATCGATCAGCAGGCGCATCTGAACCCGGGGGTCATCCTCGTCGGCGTGTTCGGCGGCGTCTACTCGATCGGATTCACAGGGCTGTTCGTCGGCCCTATCGTTATTGGCGTTCTCGCCGCGACGCTAGAGACGTTTCGGGAGGATTACGACGCGATTTAGATTCCCTCCCGTTGGCGTCAAGTTGGCTCGTCCCTGTCGGGCGTGACAACTTGGAACGACGTTTAACACGGTCCGGAGCCAACGAGAGGTATGGAAACCACGAGGGTCGATCCGAGGCCGTTTGACCGCCGTGACGCGCTGGCGATGGTCACGGCCGCGATTGTCGTCAACGCGGTCGGGGCGCTGGGCGTCCCCTTTACCGCGACTGGAAGCGCGTGGTTCGCGTCCTTGACGCTCCCGTCGTTTTACCCGCCGAACTGGGCGTTTGGTGTCGTCTGGCCAACCCTGTACGCGCTCATGGGTGTCGCCGTCGTGCTCGTGATCCGAAAGGGACGAGCGCACGACGCGGCCGCGGGGGTCTCGTCCGGAATCCTCCCACAACACCGTCCCACGCGGGTCGCGCTCGGCCTCTTCGGACTTCAGCTCGCGGTCAACGTCTCGTGGTCCCCCGTCTTCTGGGGACTCGAACGACCGGACCTCGGCCTCGTCGTACTCGGGGCGCTTTTGCTTCTCGTTCCCGCGACGATGGCCGCATTTGACCGGATCGACCGACGTGCCGCTCTCCTTCTCGCCCCGTACCTCGGGTGGGTCGCGTTCGCGACTGCGCTGAATTACGGGATCTGGGTGGCGAACTGATCGAGCTCTGGCGACTACTTGTGTTCGACAATCTCCGGCGGAGAGACGCCCGGCCCGGTCGCCGGTTCGTCGCTGGTCGCGCTCCCTTCGGCTCCGTCCGTACCACCCAGCCGGGCGTTGAGGAACCGACGTTCGGAGTCGGAGACTCCCTCGCGCTCGTCAAAGACAGCGAGGCCGGAGCGATACCGCTCCGCGTCGGCGTGTTCGTCGGCGGGGCGGCCCGCCGGTCGCTCCAGTTCGAGTTCCGCGATACCCGTCGTTTCGCCGGTGTACGCGAAGCCGCATTTATATAGCGCCTCGTAGGCGAACGGGTTGTTCACCGCGATCCGAACGCGGTCGTATCCCGCCTCCGCCAGCCACGCGACGGTTCGCGTTATCAACCGCGGACCGAGTCCCTCACCGCGGCGCGCGGCATGGACGGTGACGTAGCGGAGCCGACACCGATCCGGATCCGTCCGGTCAGGCGAGAAGGAGACGGCGGCAAGCACGTCGCGTGTGAACGTGTCGGGGTCAACTGTCCCCGGAAGCGGTTCCTCCGGTGTCCAGTCCGGTGCTGCCGGCGAGCCGTCGTCGGTGTACAACGCTGCCGTCCCGGGTGCGCCGACCACGAACTTGCCGGCGTACGCGAACGCTCGATAGTCTAGCCGAAGGGTCACCCCCTCACCCGGTGCCCCGACGACGACGAACTCCATACCCCTGATATGGACTCGGATACTAAACCACCTCGGTGGGTCTCCCATCGCCGATCGATCGGGGTTTATAAACGGTCGGGTCGCGGAGTTCCGGTATGTACGGCGTGGGAGACGTTCGGTTCTTCGACCGGATCGCGCCCCTGTACGACTTCGTGATGCCGTCCGCGAGCGGGCGGGCGCTGGCTGCCGGGTTCGAGCGGGCAGAGCGGCCCATCGATCGACTCCTCGACGTCGGCGGCGGCTCGGGACGGGCGGCCGCGGCGCTCACGGGCCCGGAGATCAGCGTCGTCGACGTCTCGATAGGGATGCTTTCCCGCGCCCGAACTGAACGCGGATTATCGGCCGTGGCGGGCGACGCGGGGCGACTTCCGTTTCGCGACGATGCCGTGGATGCCGTCGTCATCGTCGACGCGTTTCACCACCTCCCCGATCAGGGGGCAGCGCTCGCGGAGGCGGCTCGCGTGCTCGCACCCGGCGGCGTCCTCGTGATCCGCGAGTTCGACCCGACACACCCGCTCGGACGGGCGCTTGCCGCCGGGGAGCGCGCGATCGGAATGGGGTCACAGTTCCGGGCTCCCGACGCGCTTGCGACCGATCTCGACGCGCTCGGATTCGACCCGGCGGTAGTCGACCGTGGGTTCGGCTATACGATCTCCGGCGTGCGACGAGACTCAAAACGGTAGCGGACAGAGCGCACAGCAGCTTAGTCTTGCGGGTGCGCGTGGTCGTGGGCGTCGCCGGAGCCATCGCCGTGGTCGTGGCCCGCGCCGTGGTCGTGTCCCTCGTCGTCCGTCTCGCCGAGCAGCTCCGCGCCCTCTCCGTCGATCATGTCCATGTTCTTCAGGTTGTCTCGCTCCTCGAAGTCTTCGACAGCTTCCATCACGTCTTCCTGGGTGATCGTCATCCGGTCTTCGGTGAGCGCGCCCAACACGGCCTCTCTGAGAACCATCCGGAGGTCCGATCCCGTAAGCCCCGAGGTTCGGTCGGCGACAACCTCGGGGTCGAACTCCGCAATATCCATCTCGCGAGTGACGACTCGGAGGATGTCCGCACGCATGTCCCGGTCCGGTTTGGGGAAGTTGACGATCTCGTCGAACCGACGCCATGCGGCGGCATCGAGCTGATCGGGATGGTTCGTCGCGCCGATGAGGAGCACCTCGTCACGGACGAGTGAGACCTCGTCGATCGATTTTAACAGCGTGTTGACGGCGCGTTTCAGCGCCGCGTGCTCGTCCGACCGGCGGGTCTTCGCGACGGAGTCGAACTCGTCAATAAAGAGGATACACGGCGAGAGTCGTTTGGCGACCTCGAACGTCTTCTCGACGTTTTTGGCCGTCTCACCGAGGTACTGACTCGTGATCATCGACATCTTTACCTCGACGAGTGGAACACCGAGCTCGTGTGCGAGCGCCCGAGAAACGGTCGTCTTTCCGGTTCCGGGCGGCCCGACGAACAACAGCTTCCCGATCTCACGGAGCCCGATGCTCGCGAGGTACTCGCGGTGTTCGATCGCCTTGACGATCTTCTGGATCTCTCCCTCTTGATCGCCGGTGAGCACGAGGTCGGCGAGCGTCGTCTCTATCTCCTCCGGGGCGCGCACGTTGACGAGGTCGAGCATCTCGGCGTCGTCGTCCTCGTCGAAGTACTCCTCGAGGAGGGCGTCGATCCAGACGCGGTCCGCCTGTATCGGTCTGGTGTCGGCGCGCGCTTCCTCGTGGGTCACGGGGGCGTCGAGACCGTCCGCGTCCTCCAGTGCGGCGACGATCGTCGGATTGGTGCCGATCCGGTCGGCGTCGGCGTTGTCGCGGTACCACTCCAACGCCATCTCCGGTTGGGTCAGCGAGATTTCGCCGGAGAACTCAGTTCGCTGCGTGAAAAGCAGGTCCGAAATCGCGTCCCACGGGTGTTCCACTCCGGTGGCGGTACGGGTCGACGCATCGGTCGCCTTGAGGGGTCGCTCGACGCCGCCGGGAGCGTCCTCCGTGGCGTCGTCCGACCAGAACACCTGCCGGAACCGCGGGGGCAGGTCGTTCTCGTCGAGGTCGCGGTTCTCGGTGTAGAAGTGGGTCGTCAACACGAACTCGACAACGTCGAGCGCCGGGTCACTCATCCCCGTGAGATACCCGCGGCAACCGTTTAAGCGCGTCGAACCGAGTCGAATTTCCGCACGATGACCGGGATCAGAACCACCGCGGGATGAGCGGGTCCGCGGCGTTGGGACGGACTGAGACTACTTCGACCCAACCGGCGGCGTATCGAACAGTTATTAGTGCTGGTGGTCGACCGTCAGGGTATGAGCTCTGAGGACGCCGGGACCGCGGATCCGGATGGTGGCGTCGGCGACGCCGACATCGACCACGCGAACGCAGCACAGGACGTCATCGCCG
>CAYRWH010000130.1:0-5514 GCA_964427935.1 uncultured Halobellus sp.
CGAGGGCGGCGGTAGCACCGCCGGCCGTTCGCACGAAGTCCCGCCGTTTCATACAACTCCACTCAGAACGGCGCGCGCTTAAACCCACCGACTACAGCCGTTCGTATGGGGACTCGTAGGAACCCTGAAACACCAGAATTCGGCTGTTTCATTCGGATTCAGTGTCGTCCATCACGACCTCTCCGTCGACCGGCACGAAGTCGGGTCGTTCCTCCGCCTCGCGGAGCGCACGGAGGCGGTTTCGGTACTCCTCAGAACGGAAACGATCGGAGAGTCGCGCGTTGGCCACCATGGCGAATAAGAATACGCCGGCAAGAAGGAACGCCAGCCCAACCGCGGGGGCGATCACCCCCTCAAGATCGGTAAGCACCGACGCGCCGACGAGCACTCCGCCGGCGACCGTCAGAACCGCAGCGACAACCTGGATCATCAGATTCCCGAACTCGCCGGTCCCCTCAGGAACGGTCTCGGGACGTGGGAGCGACCAGTCGTCCGGGGGCTCAGGAACCTCGTACGAGTCCATCGCCGCCAGCGCGACGATCGGTTCGACATCCCGGAGAACCGTCCCCCGTCCGCTCACCTCGCCCGACGGCCGAACGATGGCGTAGCCTTCGTCGGAGTAGACGACGATCCGCTCCTCGCCGTCCTCGCGAACGCGTTCGAGCAGTCCGAACACTTCTCGTCTAGCGATCCGCGACTTCAGCTCCGCCTCGACGCGTTCGAGCAGTCGAGCGCCGGTGATCCACGTGTCCGGGTCGAACGCGGCATCCCACTCCTCGGCGCTCATCCGCGCCATGTCTTCCGGTCCGAAGTCGTCGAAGTCGTACTCGGCGTTCACCTGCTCGCGGAGCGCGTCGAGATCGACCGCGTCCTCGTCCATCTCGTTGATGTCGCCATCGCGTCCGTCGGACTCCTCGCCGGCATTTTGCGGCTCCCCACTGGTGGTTTGCGGCTCCTCGCCGGGTGTATCGGGCTCCGACCGCGTCGGGGAGTCGTCCATCGGCTATCGATACGTGCTCCGACGGGTAACTGTTTTCGTCCCTCGTCGGTGTCTGGGAATCCTCCGCAAGGACAGAAACCAACAGCACCGTTGGCTGGCGGTCACGGATCGGGGGGCTTTACGCGCTCGGAATCTATCGTCCAATATGGTCGACGAGTCGGTGATCGCGGCGGCTGCCGGACTCTCGGTGACGGCGAGTCTCCCGTTCCTCCTGTACGGGGCGTGGATCATGATCGACGCGGAGACGGTCACGTGGAACGTGTTGACTCATCACCTCCGATATATCGTCGTCGGACTCCTCCTAACCACCATTCCGATGGTCACTTGGATGATCCCGCGTGTCCTCGGACAGCTAACCGGTGACGCCGTCATCCACGCCTTTTTCGGGCTACAAGCGTACGCGCTGCTCGTCTTCGCGCTTACCGGCATCGTTCGTATTCTCCAAGCGAAGCGAAACGCCGACGCCTACACCGACCCGAGCGTCGACATCGACGAGATTCACGAGAACATGGGTCACTGGCGGAGTCGCCTCCGCGTCGGGGTTGCCGGATTTATGATTCTCTGGATCTGTGCGTGGTTGACAGGTCTGTACCGGTTTTATATCCTCCATCTGGCCCCAATGCTGTCGTAACGGGTTCCTAGCGGTCCGTGTTCGACCATATCCCGGACCGACAGGTTCAATCCCCGTTTGCCCCAATAGGTGGTATCGTGGCAGTAACGTTCGCTCTCTTCGGTACACTCGTCGATGTCGACTATCCGGCTGATCCCGCCGAAGCCGTCGCACGGGAGCTCGAATCCCGTGATGTTCCCGTTCCGGACGACTGGCACGTCGCGTACGGTGAGCGACACGTCGACGCCCCCGAGGGTGCGGAAGTACCGCTCCCGGCACACGTCGGACACGCACTCGACTCCCGGGGTGTCGACGCAACCGAGAACGTTGTCAGACACGCCGTCGTCGCGGCGTTCGACCCGGAGGTCACCCGACGGGAGGATGCGTTGTCGGCGGTCCGAGACGCGGCCGACCGGGGACCAGTTGGGCTCCTTTCTAACTGTACGGTGCCGGAACTCGTCTCCAAAACCCTGATCCGCGCCGGGCTTCGCGGCGAGTTCGACGCGGTGACGACGAGCGTCGGCTGCGGCTGGCGAAAGCCACACCGGAAGGCGTTCGAAACCGCCGCAGACGCGCTTGGTGTTGCCCCCGCGACGCTGATACACGTGGGCGACGATCCGGCCGCCGACGGCGGTGTCGTCGAGGTTGGCGGTCGGTTTGTCGACGTGACGGAGACGCCGCTGTCGGCGGTCGCGGCCGAACTCGAGGCAGAGAGTCGGTGATCGGTCGAGAGCGGGTCGACAGTGCTATCCGCTCCGTGCTATTTTTGGGCCCATTGCTCCGCGATGTCGCCCGCATCGACGAGCTTCTGTAGATGTGCTTGGACCGTCGCCCGTGCGAGGTCCTCGACACCGGTCAGATCCTTCTGGTATGCGGCTTCGATGACGCCCTCGATATCTGTGGCCCCACTCTCGACCGCGGCGAGGACCGACCGTTCGCGCTCCAGCCGGTGGTCGATCAGGCGCTGACAGGTGGCCTGTGGGTTCTCGATGACTGGACCGTGGCCCGGATAGAGTCGGTCGAACCCGCCTTGTTGAACCCGTTCGAGACTGTCGAGGTAGTCGGTCATGTTCCCCTCCGGAGCACCGACGACGACGCTGCCCTCCGCGACCGCGAGATCCCCGCAGAGCAGTTCGCTCGGAGCGTTATCGGCATCGTTTCCGTCGCCATCGGCATCGTCGCTGCCGCCATCGACAGCGTTTCCGTCGCTATCGGCATCGTTGCCGTCGCCATCGACAGCGTCGCCGTCGCCATCGACCGCGAACGCGACGTGGTCCGGCGCATGACCGGGTGTCTCAAGCACACTAACGTCAGTTTCGCCGAGCGTCGATCCGTCTCGAAACGTCGCATCCGGGTCCACTCCCGTCCTCTCCCGAAACCGGTCAACGCCGTCTGCGTGTGCGTACACGGTCGCACCGGTTAACTCGGCGTACGTGGCGACTCCACCGACGTGGTCGGGGTGCGTGTGCGTGACCGCGACGGCGTCGACCGCGTTCGGGCCGATTCGCTCGATCGCAGCGTCGAGCTCGTCGGTTACCGCGGCCGGGTCGACGAGCACCCCGTCGACGAGGTAGGCGTTCGTCGTTCCCGTCGGCGCGCGAGTCTCGACCGGAATCTCGATCCGCGTCACTCGGGACGGGGAAGAGGACCCAGGCGGCTCTGCGGACGACGACGGCATCAGTCGGTCCGTCCGAGCGGCGACCGCGCGTCCGGCCCCGGCCCCGAACCCGGACGGTCTCGACCGGGAATCGGCACGTCGGTGTCGCCGGCGACCGCGAACCGTGAGAGGTCCGCGACGCCTGCGTCCACGTCGGCGACTGCCCCGTACGGACGGCCGACGACGATATCGCCGGCCGTACTTCGGTTTATTCCGGGGATCGCGGTGAGTTCGTCCATCGAGGCGGCGTTGACATCGAGCGGATAGGGAACTCCCGTGACGGACCGGTAGCCGTGGTCCGTGATCGCCACGTCGATAGCGGTTCCAAGCTCGCGCTCGCCGGGTACCGCAACGAGGAGCGCGTAGGTGCCGAGCTGTCGGCCAAACGTCTTCCCGTCCTGATGGTACTCCAAATGAACGTCCGGGAGGACCGTCCCGGGCGGGACCACGCGGTCGAGCATCGGATTGTCGATGGTCTCACGGACCTCGCGTTTGTACGTCTGGAACTGGTCTTTGTGTTCCTGTGCGATGTCCGCGCCCGTCTCAGCCATCTCCGTGCCCGCGAACGCCATCACCTGCCGGATGTTGATCCGGCGGACCATCAGCCCCTCGTCGTAGACGGATTGGAGGAACCGCTTGTTGTGTTCGTACGTTTCTGGCCGCTCGCCTGCGAGGCCGTGAACGAGGTTGATCCCGGGCAGCAGCTTCGGTAGCCGGGGGGAGGCGTCAGGGCCGGTCGAGGGACCGTACCGCCGGTCGTCGTCCGGGCCGGAGATGGCGCCCGGTGCGCTGGCTGGCTCGTCGCCCGGCCGCCAGCCCCCCTCCTCGTTGACAACGCGGACGGCCTCCAGACACTCCTCGGCGGTGACGAGCAAGTTGTTCTGTTCCTGCACGACCGGGTCGGCGGATTCGAGACCGAACGCAGCGGTGTCGCCGGGTGTGTTGTGTTCGGCGATGACGCGGATCGCTTCCCGGGACGCTTCGGGGTAGTCCGTAATCGTCACCGGATTCATGTTGTCGAGGTGAAGCGTCTCAAGGTCCGGCGCGACGGCCCGAATGCCGCCGTACAGTTCCCGGAGCGCGTCCGGGTTCGGGGCCTCGCCGTCGCCACCGAACGCGAGGATGTCGGCTTGCCGGCCGAGGCGGAAGTGCTTGACCCCCCGATCGGAGAGCGCATCAACCTCGTCGACGACGGAGCGCGCGTCCCGAAACGACGGGTCCCCGTACAGTGGCTCGGTACAGAACGAACAGCGGTACGCGCAGCCACGGGAGGTCTCCATCTCACAGATGAGATAGTCGGGATGATTCGGGTGGTGTTCGACGACGAACGCGCCGTTCGCGGCCCACCGGTCGACCTCGGCGTTGTCGCGCATGCGGTTTCCGAACCCCTCCAAGCCGTTCGCGACGAGGTCGTGTGCGGCGGCCTCGACGTCCCCCTTGGCAACAAAGTCGTAGTCGAGGTCGTCACGCTCCATATCCTGTGCGCCGGCGTTCTCCTCGCCGACACCGAACCGGACGGGGCCGCCGAGCAGCGTGACGCCGTCCGCGGTCCAGCCGAGTTCGCGGACCTCGTCGGGTTCAGCGGGGGTTCCGCCGACGTAGCTTCCCGGAACGGTCATTCCGCCGACGTAGACGAACAGGTCGGCGTCGGCGACATCGGCGTGTTTGTTCCGGTCCTCGCGCAGCTCGTCGATGGTGTGGTACGTAATCGAATCCTCCGGCACGCCTGCGTCAACGAGCGCCCCGGCCGTGTACCGCGGGTACGTCGAAATGTACGGCGGGACACCGAAGTGTGCCGGCTCGTCGACGTAGCCGTCGACGATAGTAACGGAGAGGTCGGCCGGGTCCGGCGGCAGCGAACCCCGGCCCGACCCGGGCGAGTCGGTCATGGATGTTGTGTACTCGGCCGAGAGGGAAAACGCGTGCGGATGGGTGGAGCGGTCGGCTCTCAAAACGAACCGTCGTCGAGATCGCCTCAGAGATACGACGACAACGTCTCAACCGCCTGATCAAGCGGTTCATCGCGGATCCGGCAGACGTACGCCGTCATCAGTGCCGGTCCGAGCGACGCCACCGCGTGCGGAACAATCGAGCTGTCCTGCGGTGCGCGACGATGCCGATAGTCGCCGGCTTCGATTGGAACACGCTCGTCGTACCACGTTCGGGTCGTGAGAGCCATCACGACGTACTGTCGTTTGTCGAACGGGTGTCGTTCCGTGTTGACGACGACCCACGGGCGCGTCATTC
>CAYRWH010000131.1:0-5512 GCA_964427935.1 uncultured Halobellus sp.
GGTCGCGGGGCGGGCGGCATAACTCTTTTCGAGCCGGGTCTTATGCGACCCCGAAACCGACTTCCATCACGACGGACGCGAGCAGGGTGAGAACGCCGCCGAGAAAGGTCTTACCAGCGACCCGAACGCGCTCGGTCGGCGGCGGAGTCCGGATCCAGCGAACCGGTGGCACCGAGGCGACCACTCGCTGGAAGCGAGTCCGTCGAGTGCCCGACAGCGACTCCCCTTCCTCTTCCCTTCGTTTGGGCCACAGCCGGACCGTGGCGTAGCCGACGAGGACCCATCCCGAGAGGAACGTGAAGAATTTCCCACGGACGAACCCGCCGCCGGTCGCGATCCCGAGCACGACCGCGGCCGTCGTCACCACGGCGGTGAGGACGAGCGCGTAGCCGATCGCGTCGGTCCACACACGGAACGAGCGACGGACGCGGCTGTGTGACGGGAGTCGCATCCACCTAGTGCCGGTCGTCAAGAACGGGTGCAGGTTCGCGGAACCGGTCATCGTGGCGGTGACAGTAGCTCTCCCGACCGGCATCGCTGACGGTGTAGTACGCCGGTTCGATCGTCTCGTCGCCGCCGTCCGGATCGACGCCGTCACAGATGCTTCCGAACTCCGCGTCGAGGGCGTCGAGCGCGCGCTGTTCGTCGTGGTCCCCGGCGATCTCGGCGACACGCTGGAGAACGTCCTCGGCGTCCGGGGGCACGTCGAGGTGACCGAACAGCTCCTCGTACGTCTCGTCCATCGTCGCGAACCGGGTTTCCATGTCGAACCGTTCACGGAGCCGTTCCCGGATCGACCGGGTGGCACGCATCCGTTCACGGAGGATCTCCCGGAGTGCGTTGATCCCGTCCCAGATCTCGTCGTCTAGGTCCTCGTACTCCTTCGGGCGTATCCGCGCGGGACAGCGCGTACTGAACGGACACCCGTTCGGCGGGTACCGGGGGTTCGGCGGCGTCCCGTGCAACGTGATCCGGTCACGACGCTGTGTCGGGTCGGGTTTGGGGATCGCCGACAGCAACGCGTGCGTGTACGGGTTCGCGGGATCGGTGAACAGCTCCTCCGTCGGCCCGATCTCCATGATGTTCCCGAGGTACATCACCGCGACCCGGTCACAGATGTGCCGGACAACGGAGAGGTCGTGTGCGATGAACAGGTACGTGAGGTCGAGCTCGTCTTGGAGCTCCTCGAGGAGGTTGATTATCTCCGCCTGGACCGAGACGTCGAGCGCGCTCACCGGCTCGTCAAGCACGATGAACTCCGGATTGAGCGCGAGGGTGCGAGCGATCCCGATCCGCTGGCGCTGCCCGCCCGAGAACTGGTGTGGATACCGGAAGTAGTGTTCCGGTGAGAGGCCGACCTGATCGAGCAGCTGTTTCACACGGTTTCGTCGCTCGCGGGGCGTTTTCCAGCCGTGGACATCGAGCGGTTCACGGACGATCTCACCGACCGTCATCCGGTCGTTCAGGCTCGAGTCAGGGTCCTGGAACACCATCTGTGCGTTCCGCCGCCACTCGTAGAGGTCGTCCCCTCTGAGCTCGGTGATGTCGGTGCCGTCGAACAGCACCTCACCACCGGTCGCCTTCTCCAGCTGGATGAGGGTCCGTCCGAGCGTCGTCTTGCCACACCCCGACTCGCCGACGAGACCGAGCGTCTCGCCGCGGTAGATGTCGAAACTGACGCCGTCGACCGCTTTGACCGGGCGGTCGTTGAAGATCCCGCCGCTCTCGTAGTACGTCTGTAGGTCGCGGAGCTGAACCATCGTCTCCCGACCCGTACTGTCCGTGCCGTCGTCCCGTACCCCGTCCGGAGGGGCTTCTATCGTGTCTCCGCTCATTTTTCCTCACCTGCTTGGTTCCGCCGGCTGTGTCTGGCCACCGCCTCCGCTGTCGGCACGTCCGATGGGTACAAGAGACAGGACGCAGTGTGGTCGGATTCGCCCTCCGATTCGACGCGTATCGGTACCGGGTGGACCTCGTGGCACTCGTCGAACGCCTTGGGACATCGCGGGGCGAACCGACAGTACGTGGCCGGTTCGTTCGGCGTTGGGACGCTTCCCTCGATCGTCGAGAGCTTTCCGTCGACGTTTCCACCGGGGATCGACTCGAGCAATCCGCGCGTGTACGGGTGTTTCGGGTCCTCAAACAGCGGTATCACGTCCGCGGATTCGACGATCTCGCCGGCGTACATCACGTTCACACGGTCGGACACCTCGGCTATCACGCCCATGTCGTGTGTGATGAACATGATCGAGACGTCACGTGACTCCTGGATCTCGGCGAGCAGATCGAGGATCTGCGCCTGAATCGTGACGTCGAGCGCCGTCGTCGGCTCGTCACAGATCAGCATCTCCGGCTCACACGCGAGCGCCATCGCGATGACCGCTCGCTGGCGCATCCCACCGGAGAACTGGTGGGGATACTCGTCGACGCGACGGCGAGCGTCCGGAATGCCAACCGCCTCGAGCAGGTCCGCGGCCTCCTGTGTCGCCTCCTTGCCGCGGATCCCCTGGTGTTGTCTGAGCGCCTCCTTGATCTGATTGCCGACCGTGTACACGGGGTTCAGGCTCGTCAACGGGTCCTGAAACACCATCGCGATCCGACCGCCACGCATCTTTCGTTGTGGTTCGCCGGACAGCCGGCTGATCTCGATGAACCCCTCCTGGATCCGCTCCGGCGTCGACGATGAGCCGTCGGTGATGAACACGCATTCGGTACCGTTCGTGAGGCCGACCTCGTCGGTGTAGCCCGCTGCAGCGACATCCACGAGCGGCACCGCTGCCGGCTCGGTGTAGCCGAACTCTTCCGGGGTCGCCGCGGTCGACCCGAACAGCTCGTCCGGGTCGTACGCCGCTTCGAGGTCGGCGACCTCGACGGTCCGTTTCGGGAAGTCGTCGGCGAACGCCCGAACCGCATCGAGAACCTGATACCGAACGCTGCTGCCCCGAAGGACGCGACCGGGAGATTCGATGAGCCCCATGAGCGACCGGGCAGTAACGCTCTTGCCACTCCCCGATTCACCGACGATCCCGACCGTCTCACCGGGGTCGATATCGAAGCTGATGCCGTCGACAGCACGGATCGTCTCCTTCTCGGTGAAGAAGGCCGTCTGGAGGTTTCTGACGTCGATGACCGGCCTGTCAGCGTTCGATCCGGCTGCGACATCGCCGCGAGCGGGAGCCACCGCGTCGTCGCGGCTGCGCTCGGTCGCCATCAGGCACCACCCCCAGCGGTCGCCGCCTCGCTCTCGTCGACATCGGCTTCGGGGTCGATCGCGTCACGGATCGCGTCACCGAGGGCGTTGAACGCGACGACGACGAAGACGATCGCGAGTCCTGGGATCGTCGCGACGTGCCACGAGGACGTGGCGACGAACGACTGCCCGCCGTTAATCAGCCGCCCCCACTCGGGGGTCGGGGGGTTGATCCCAAGTCCGAGGAAGGTCAGTGCCGCCGTAGAGATGATGACGCCGCCGATGAGCAGCGACGCGTAGATCAGGATGTACCCCGCGATGTACGGAGCCATGTGCTTCCGCATGGTGCGTAACGGGGTCTGACCGTAGCTCTTCGCGGCGTCGACCCACTCCTGTTCGGCGACCTGTAACGACGGCCCACGGATCGCCCGCCACATCCCCGGCCAAAGGGTGAAGGCGAATATCAGTGCTAACAGGAATCCACCGTCAAGTGGCTGTGCCAGTGGATGATTCCCCTGCTGGAAGATGACGGAGAGCAACATGATCAACAGTAGGGCTGGCACCGCCTGTATCGTGTCGCTCGTGAGCACCGTCGCGATATCGGTTATGCCCTTGTAGTAGGCGGCGAGCAGCGAGAGCACGACCGCAGTGAGCGCGCCGAGGATGATGGCCGTCAACGCGATCACGAGCGACGTCCGTGCGCCGTATGATAGGTGTGTCATCATGTCTTGTCCTCTGTTGGTCGTGCCCATCGGTGCCCATCGTCCGTAGTCGTCGTAACTCATCACGCCGACGGTGTTTTGTCCGTCAGACCGGCTGTCGAGATTTGCAAACACGTGTGTGATCGTCTCTACTTCGCCGTCTTCGTTCAGATACTCGAAGTCGTGTGCGTTCGGTTCGTAGATGTTGTGTTGTGCCTCGACGGGACTGACCGCCGGTGCCCACAGCGCGAGCACGACGAACAGGAACACGATCGCGAACCCGAACAGCCCCCAGTAGTTGCTTCGGAACCGACGGATCGTGTCGTCGGTCGGCGTCCAGTCGGCCGCGCGGTAGTGCTCCCGGTAGATATCAAACCCGCGCCACGCCCAGATCAGACACAGCGTGGCGTACACGAGGACGAGCGCGGTTCGGATACCCCACGCCCACGCCGGGGAGAGACCCATAAACGTTCCCTCCCAGCCGCCGGCCGGTGTTCGGTGTCCTTGGTTCGGGATCGTCTCGCGGCTGGTGAGCGCCGGGAGCGACGAGGCCAAGGAGTCGACAGTGCTCGTGAGCACCCCCGCCGCGCTGGAAAAGAGCCCGCCGACCGGTGTTAACGCCAACAGCGCCGCACCAGCCGCGAAGGTGGCGAGCAATCCGACGCGTTTCGCCCGGCGGCGACGACTCCGAGAGAGGTCGGTCCCGAGCGCGTCGACGACGCGATCCGGGACGTATCCCGCGAACGGGATCGTGATCGCGGCCAACATCACGAGCGCCGTGATGCCCGCGGCGACCGAACCGACCACCGATCCCGCCGCTTCGCCGACGTTCCCACCGACGTAGCCGGGGACATCCGCGAGCCCACCGAGCAGGAACGCGAGGATATCTAAGGTCTGGCCGATCCCGTGGAACACGCGCCCGATCTCGAGGAGCGCTAGTATGACCACGCCGCCGACCCAGATCAGGGCGGGTCGCGGGTTCTCCACGAGGAGGTCACGGAACGGTTTGTCGCTGCCCTCCGCCTCATACTCCGGGTTCTGTTGTGTCGAACTCATTTATCGTACCCCACACGCGGGTCGATGACGGTGTACAGGAAGTCCTGAAGGATGTTCAAAAACAGGATTATCAGGGTGAAAATGAACAACAGCGCCCCCGCCATCGGGAGGTCACCCTGCGTGATCGATTGGAAGAAGATCCGGCCGAGTCCGTTGATGTTGAAGATCTGTTCGACGATGACGGAGCCGCCGATCAACAGGAACGCTTCGCTGGTGATGACGGGCAACAGCGGTATCAGCGAGTTCCGGAAGATGTGCTTCCAGACGATCACGCGGTTCGTCAGCCCCTTCGCCTTCGCCGTCTCGACGAAGTTCGAGTTGATCGTCTCCAGCATCGCGGTCCGGCCGATACGGAGCTCCGCCGCCATCGACGCGGACCCGAGGATCAGCGCCGCCGGAAGGATGAGCTTGATGTCGATCGCCAAGCTGCTCCAGTCGCCGACGTACGGAACCGGGAAGAACAACACGTCAGTCGTCGAGACCCACGCGAGGTCCGGCGTGCCGGTGATGCTGATCCCTCGCTCGGTGAAGTCGGGACCGAACGTGTACCAGTCGAACCCGAACG
>CAYRWH010000132.1:0-5441 GCA_964427935.1 uncultured Halobellus sp.
CACACGCCCGGAGTCGGAGACGGCTGGCTCTGGAACAGCAACGACACCCCCCACCTCGACCCGTGATTCGCGCGAACCGACCCGTAAGGGAAGGGAGCTAACCCGATGAGGTTCGACGGGTGGGAACGGATGGAACGGCGAATCCTCGCCGGTGCAAGTCCGCGGCCATAGGTAGTCCGGCCACGGCCGCGGACGCTGAGCCGAATGTCGGGACGAACCGAAGGGGGCTTACTCCCCTCAGTCCGCTTTTAGAACGGTAGAAGCATCGCTCCAGCCTCGGCCAACTCCTCTATCTCGTCGCCGTACGCCACGACAACGTACAACACCGTGAAAATCACGGCGTTGTGGAGGCCGTGTAGCAGCGCCGGGACGACGATGTTGTCGGTGTACTCGTACACCGCGCCGAACACGAGGCTCGGGAAAAAGAGGACGGCAATCGTCGTCAGCCGTCCCTCGATACCGCCCGTCAGCGCGATCACGTGGACGGCGGCGAAGATCGCGGACGCAATCGCGATGGCGGGAACAACCGATATCGACTCCCGGAGTCGGTTCTGAACGATCCCACGGTACAGCACCTCCTCGGCCGGGCCGATAACGAGGAACGCGGCAGCGATCAGAAGCGGGATGATCGCCGGGTTCTGCATGGCGAGTTCCGCGCTTTGGTTCGCGGCCGGCTCCGGCCCGAGCAACTGGAGGATGGTTGAGATCACCATCACCATCACGAGTATTAGCGCCCAGCCGCCGACAACGAGGCCGAGTTCCTTGAGGCTGGGCCAGCGGACCCCGAGATAGGAGACGATTCCGGATCGGTCGAACCCACGGTATCGCAGGTATCCGAGCGCAACCCCGCCGAACGCGACGTACTGGCCCAACAACAGCGAGAGCCCCAAACTGATCGCGAGCGGGAGTCCACCGACGGCCGACTCCACACCGAACACGACGAGGCTGAACGCGAGGACGAACACGATACCGAGCGTCCCGAGCCCGGTCGCGACGCCCACCGCGCGCAGCGGCGAGTCCGGCACGCTCCAGGGGCTCGGTGAGTCCGGGACATCGTCAGTCGCAGCCACGGGCCCACTGCCGTCGGTCACCGTGTCGCCGGCGTGGTCCGCCGCAGGCGAGCCGGGATCACCGGATTCAGCCGGTCCGGAGTCATCTGTCCGTTCCCATCCCGTGTCGTCTGCGTCGCCCGTTTCATCCGTGGAGGGGTCAGTCATCAGTTCGTGTACGTGCCGTTTGCCCAAAGGTCTGTTTGTCACTCGCCGGCTTGCCGGTTCCGGCGGCCGTGCCCGTCGTCACACCGGTTTCGCTGTCACTTCCAGTCGGTACGCAGGCTTCGCTGACACCGCCCGCCCCAAGTCGGCGTCATCGATGTGTTAGCTCGTACCACAACACGGCGGTCACGGCTCGTCCGTCCCGAAGCCCGTCGTCGACGACGGCTTCGAGGAGGTCGTCGTAGGGAACGGTGTCGACCGAGATCGACTCGTTGTGATCGAGGTTGCGCTCGGCGGTCGGCTCGCATCCGCGCGCGAGAACGTGGTGGTGGACCGCGTTCGCCATCCCGTTCGTCGGCTCGACGGTCGTCAACCGCTCGAAGGAGTCCGCCTCGTAGCCGGTCTCCTCCGCGAGTTCGCGCGCAGCCGCCCGCTCTAGGTCCTCGGCGTCTTCGGCTTCGATCGTTCCCGCAGGGATCCCGCGGTTGACGCGCCCCACCGCCTGCCGCCACTCGTCGATGACGACGACATCGCCGTCGGGCGTCAACGGCAGCACCACGACCGCGGGCGGCTCGTCGACGTAGTGGAAACCGTCGGTGTCGCCGTCCGGGAAGCGCACCTCGTCACGGCGTACGTCGAAGCCGGGACAGCGGTAGTCGATCTCGGTGCCGAGCGTCTCCCACGCCAGATCGTCCATACCTCCTCTCCGTGGGCAGCGACCTAAAAGCGCTGTCTCGTTCGAACAGTCCTGTTCGGCGGTGCCGCGCCCCGACGCGACTACGACCAGTCGCCGAGCGAGGCCTGTCCCTCGTCGTCCTGTTCCGCCGGATCCGGGGCGGGCTCATCGTCGTCGGTCCGCGGCTCCCCGCCGATCCAGTCGGTGATCTGCGCTCCCACGTCGTTGCGGCTCGCGGGCTGTGTCCCCTGAGTACCGCCACGATCACCGTCCTCACCGGCCTCGAACCCGGTAAGCGTCGCCTGGTCGCTCTCGGCGAAATCGAGCTTCGAGACCCGGACGCCGAGCTTTCGGACGCGGTCGTCGTCGAACTCGTCGAGCAGGTCGAGCGCGACGGATTCGACCAGATCGGGATCGTCGACCGGCCCGGGGAGGCTCCGTGCTCGAGTGTTGACGTCGAATGGCGGCTCGACTGCCTTGATTCCGATCGTGCGATAGAGACAGCCGCGTTCACGAGCCCGCCGGGCCACGTCTGCGGCCAGCGCTGCGACGGTCTCGCGTTTCTCGTCGGCGTCGGCGGTTGCCGGCAGCGACGACTCCCGCGAGAGACTCTTCGGGAGTCCCCGTGGCGTCACCTCCCGCTCGTCCTCGCCGCGGGCGCGTCGCGAGAGCTCACGCCCGCGGTCGCCGAGTTCCGCCGCGAGCGTCTCCGGGTCTGCCGCCGCCACGTCGCCCGCGGTTTCGATCCCAAGATCCGCGAGCGCGCGCTCCGTCACTGGCCCGACGCCGTGAAGCGCCGCCGTCGGCAACGGCGCGAGGAACGACGCCACCGTTCCGGGCGGCACAACAACCAGCCCGTCGGGTTTATCGGCGTCGCTCGCGACCTTCGCGGCCGACATGTTCGGCGCGACGCCGACGCTGGCGGGCACGCTGGCCTCCCGCTCGATCCGTTCTTTGACGTGTCGTCCGTACCCCTCCGCAAGCGTTCGGTCTGACGCCGGTCCGGCCGCAGTGCTCGGCGGTGGGTCCGCTATCGCTGCGCCCGTCGCGTCCGCCTCAGAACCCGCACCTGCGGCGTCCCACGCGGTTCGGTCGGTGACATCGAGGTACGCCTCGTCGATGCTCACCTCGCGGACGACATCCGCGCAGTCGTGGAGAACATCCTTGACATCGCTCGCGACTTCCTTATAAAAATCGAGGTCGACAGGGCGGTAGTAGCCGGTCTCGCTGCGCTCCTCCTCGGTAGTCGCGTCGGCGGTCCCGCGTCTCGGGAGTCGTTCGAGCGCCTCGGAGATGGGCATCGCGCTCTCGACGCCGAACTCGCGGGCCTCGTAGCTCGCGGTCGCGACCGCGCCGACGGTGTCTCCGGGCTCGTACCCCATCCCGACGACCAGTGGCTCTCCACGGAGTTCGGGCTCGCGCAACCGCTCACAGGACGCGTAAAAACAGTCCATGTCCACGTGGAACACGACCCGATCGGGCTCGTCAACCCTCTCCGTGTCGGTTCCGGGGAGCGTCCCGCCGTCCATCGGTCGCCGATCCGCGCTCCGCGCCCTTAAGAGCGCGCCACGCGCGGTGGAAGTGGATACGATCCCGCGGGGTCGACGGCGATGAGGTATTGCGGTTCGCTGACGGCGGATCCACGCCTGATACTTGGGCCGATACCGGTTTATCTCCTGATGTCGTATATCGATTATGAGCGAACGGATCGACGTATTACACGTCGACGACGACCCCTCGGTGTTGGACCTCGCCGAGGCGTATTTCGATAGGGAGTTGGAGTCCGTCTCGGTGACGAGCGTGACGGAGCCGAGTGCGGCGCTGGACCGGCTTGCGGAATCGTCCTTCGACTGTCTCGTTAGCGACTACGATATGCCGGGCATGAACGGACTCGAGTTTTTCGAGGCAGTCCGCGAGGACCATCAACACGTCCCGTTCGTGCTGTACACCGGAAAGGGAAGCGAGGAGATAGCGAGCAGGGCGCTCAACGCGGGTGTCACCGGCTACTTCCAGAAGGGGGGTCCTGAACAGCTCCAGCGGCTCGCCAACCGAGTCGAGCAGGCGGCCGACGAGTACCAGACTCGGCAGGCAGCGAACCGCTACTCGACGGTACTCACGGCGCTCGGCTATCCCATCTACGTCGTCGACGAAACGGGCACCTTCGAGTACGTCAACGAGGCGTTCGCGGAGCTGACCGGCTACGACCGCGAGGAGATCATCGGCAGCAAGCCGGGACTGATGAAAGACCGGGACGCGGTCATCGAGGCGGAAAACCGACTCGGCACCATCCTCTCCAGTGACGGCCCGGATGTCCAGCGGTTCCCCGTCGATATCTACCCGAAGGAGGGCGATCCGATCCCGTGTCGCGACCACATGGCCGTGTTGCCCTACGAGGGCAAGGAGTTCGAGGGCAGCGTCGGGATCCTCCGTGATGTCTCCGAGGAGGCGGCCCAACGTGACGAGTTGGAAACGAAACAGCGGGCCCTCGACGAGGCACCGGTAGGAATCACGATCACCGATCCGGAACAGCCGGACAACCCGATGACGTACGTCAACGATCGGTTCGTCGAGATGACCGGTTACGACCGCGAGGAGGCTGTTGGAGTCAACTGTCGGTTCCTCCAAGGGCCCGAGACCGACGAAGCGGCGGTCAGCGAGCTTCGGGACGCGGTTGAAGCCGAGGAGTCGACCAGCGTCGAACTGCTGAACTATCGGAAAGACGGGACGCCGTTCTGGAACCGTGTCAGCGTCGCACCGATTCGCGAGGAGGAGGACGGTCCCGTCACCGGCTGGGTCGGATTTCAGGAGGATGTCACGAAGTTTAAAGAGCGCGAGGAGGCGCTTCGTCGGCAGAACGAACGCCTCGACGACTTCGCAGGGATCGTCTCTCACGACCTCCGGAACCCGCTCAACGTCGCACAGGGGCGTGTCGACCTCGCTCGCACGGAGACCGGAAACGACCACCTCGACGCCGCAAGCGACGCGCTCGATCGAATGGAGACTATCGTCGAGCACACGCTTGCGCTTGCGCGCGAGGGACGGAGCGTTGGAGAGACCGAACCGGTGTCCATCGCGGATGCCGCAACGGAGAGCTGGGACGCTGTCGACACCGGCGACGCCGTTCTCGATGTCACCGCTGAACGGTCCGTCTCCGCGGACCCATCGAGACTCCGGAACCTCTTCGAGAACCTGATACACAACAGTATCGAGCACGGGTCGACCGAGACCGCCCCCGAAACAGCCGCCGGCTTGGTCGACGGTTCGGCCGTTTCGACGGAGTCCGCCCCCAGCGTCACCGTCCGGATCGGCGACCTCGAGGACGGGTTCTACCTCGCCGACGACGGCCCCGGAATCCCGGACGAGATACGGGACGACCTGTTCGAACCCGGACAAAGCGGGACGGAATCGGGGACCGGATTCGGGCTGGCGATCGTCAAAGAGATCGCAAACGCACACGACTGGACGGTTCACGCGACCGACTCCGAAACGGGTGGTGCGCGGTTCGAGATCCGCGGTGTCGATAGGCCACGCCTTCCGATCGACTGAAGTTT
>CAYRWH010000133.1:0-5295 GCA_964427935.1 uncultured Halobellus sp.
GCGACTCGGTCGTTGCGGACCTCCGCGTGCTGTCGTTGCTGTCGGCGGAGACGGGACTCCGGATTGCGGGCCCGGATTTTGACCCGTACTACCAACACTCCGGCGGCTACGGCTACACGTGGTTCCGTGACGACGCGGAGATATCCACGTTCCTGCTCGATGCCGACGACCGCCTCGGGCTCGGAATCGATGACTGGCACGAGCGCTCAGCCCGGATGTACGTCGCCACCCAGCGCGGGGACGGGGCGTGGCCGCACCGCGTCTGGCCACGAAACGGCGCGCTCGCGCCCGGCTGGGCGAACGCCCGGATCGAGGACGGTCCCGACGTGGACTACCAAGCTGATCAGACCGGCAGCGTCATCGCGTTTCTGGCGCGCGCCCGAGCCACCGGGGTCGATGTCGACGGGCTCGATACCACCCTCGTCGACGCGCTTGCGAGTCTGGACGGGACGCTCGCTGACGACGGTCGGCCGGTCGTCTGCCAGAACGCGTGGGAGGACTCCGTAGGTCGGTTTACGCACACGACTGCGACGTTCCTCGAAGCGTACAGCGAACTGGCGCTCCACGGCGCAGGGTTGGCTGCCGCCGTCACGGATGAGGACTTGGCGGACACTGACGACGTGCCGACCGACCCCGCAGCTCACGCGCGTCAGCAGGCCGGTCGGGTGTACGACGCACTCGATGACGTCTGGGTGCCGGAACGCGGCTGTTACGCGCTTCGAGAGACGCCACACGGGGCGATCGACGATCGGCTCGACTCCGCGACGCTGGCGCTCGCGAGCGCACATCGCACATACGACGCGCTCGACGGGGACGGCGCGGTCGATGACCGCCGACTCGACCGGCTCGTCTCCCACGTCGAAACGGTCGTCGACGGCCTTGCCCACGAAACCGACGAGATAGCCGGGTTAATCCGGTACGAGGGCGACGGCTGGCGGCAGAACGGCCAGCCGTCCGAGAAGGTGTGGACCGTCTCAACTGCGTGGGGTGCGAACGCCTGTGCCGAACTCGCGGTTCTCCTCGACGCACACGACGACCCGCGAGCCGAGGAGATGGCTCTGCGCGCCCGCGACCTGCTCGCGCACGTCTCACCGGGCGGATCGCTGTGTGAGCCGACCGGCTACCTCCCGGAGCAGTTCTTCGACGACGGGACGCCCGACAGCGCGACGCCGCTCGGGTGGCCCCACGCGATTCGGCTGGCAACGGTCGCGCTGCTCGACGACCACGAGCTCCTGTCTCCGACCCCGTCGGCTACCGCCGAGCAGTAGGACCGCCCTCGGCTCAGTCGTCTCTGATTACTGTCACCGTCACGTTTGCGCTGCCGACCACCGTGGTTGCGACGGTGCCAAGGAGCCGTCCGGTGATCGACCCCGAATCCCCACCGTGACCGCCCATCACGATGTGATCGGCGGTGGTGTCGTCAACGTACTCCAGAATGGTGTCCGCGGGATCCCCGGTCTCCACCGCTGTGTCAACCGTCCGACCCTCGGCCGTTACCCGCGAGCGGGCGTCGTCGACCAGCCGCTCGGCTCGCTCACGCGCGGCTACAACTCGTTCGTCGTCCGGCTCCAGAACTCCGCCTTCAACCATGCCGGCATCGAGCGGCGTGATGACGTTCAACACTGTCACCCGACAGTCGAACGTCGCAAGCGCGTGTGTTAGCGCGTCGTCGGCCAGCGGCGAGCCGTCGAGCGGGACCAACACGTGGTCAGGTCCGGTCATGCGTGAGCGTTAGGGTGGCGATCGGATACCCCCCGATGCAATTCTGTGCCCGGACAGCGACCACGACGAGGGGCACCTGACAGAACCGCAGTCATCGGTCCCGAGAGGCCGGCGTTTCGTCGTTGCGGCCGTGTTCTTCGATGTTCTCCCAGACGACAGTCATCAGGTCGCCCGTCTTCTCGACAAGTTCTTCGACCGCGGGGTCGGCCTCTGCGGGCGCACAGCCGAGGTCCCGGATCGCCTTCGTCGCCGACACGTGGTGGACGTGAACCCGGTCGTCGCTCGCCCGTTCGTACACGACGGTCGTACACGGGAGGAGTCCGGCGAGTGTCACGTCGATGTCGATGGCGTCGTATGCGATCTCGGGGTGACATACCACGATCAGCGCCGTTCGTTCGACATCGTCGTGACCGAGCATTCCCTCGATCATCTGGTCGAGGCGCGTGACGCGGACCGTCTCGAAGTCCGCGAGTTCGTGTTCGATCTGGACGAACGGTACCGCGTCGTCGAAGGGCATGTCGAGCGTCGTGTGAAGGGCCTCGTCGGCGGTTGGTGCCGGGGAGTTGCCTGCCGTGTCGCTCATGGGTTCGCTCCCGTCCCGCTCGGTAAATAGCTTGCCCGAATCCTACGGCGTGCCAGCGTTGCGGCTGCTCTGTGCCGGCCGGAACGGGTTTATCTATCCGAAACCTTCCTCCCGACGTGCTTGAGTTGCCTCGGTCTGTCTACGATGAGATTGTCCATCACGCCTACGACGGCCACGAGGAGGAGGTCTGCGGGGTGTTGGCGGGCGACCGTGGGACCGACGGTGACCCGAGCGTGGTCACGCGGCGGTACGCGACGGAAAACGTCGCCGAAACCCCGCGCACGCGGTACCGGATCGACCCGGAAGCACAACTGGAGCTGTTTGAGCGGATCGAGGGGGCAGGGCTCGACGTGGTCGGCTTCTACCATTCACATCCGACTGGACCGGCCCGGCCAAGCGAGACCGACGCCGCGCGGGCGGCGTGGCTCGATCACTCGTACGTGATCTGCGCGCTGGACGGCCACCCATTCGTCGGTTCGTGGCGCTGGCAGGGTGAGGAAACGGGGTTCGAACAGGAGACGGTCGGCCTCCGCAGCGACCGGTAGTCGTCGCGGTCGGTCACCACGATCATCATCGTGGCCGCCGCCCACCGAAAAGACCGATACGGATCGTTCCGATCCGCCTGCTCGGCGGGGTCAGAACGTGATGACTTCGTAATCGTCGTCAACGAACGAGCGAATGCTCGGGTGTCCGTCGTGTTCGTCGAGCGTCGTGATCCCTGCCTCCTCGACCGCTTCCTCGACGCCAAACGCACCCGAACAGTAGTCACACACTGCGGCCTGATCACGAACCGCACGGTACAGTTCGTGGTAGTCGTTGTCCGCGTCTTCCAACTCGGGGATCCACTGGGTGGCTGCCCCGTCGAAGACTAGTTCGACTTCGTCACCCTCCGTTTCGGCGAACTCTCTGGCCGTCTCTAATGCGTTCACGACCCGGCCGAGGTTTCCATGTCCGTCAGTTCCTGCGAGAACAATAATCGCTGCGCGTGCCATTACGCTCCTTGCTACATGCTCCGGACGTATAGCGTGGGCGCGGTCGTGTGCGTGAGACGCGCGCCTAACCAAGCGATATATATCCTCGGCAGGGCGTGGTCCCGTCGCTCCCCGAAGCGTGAGGAGTCGGAACCGTTCGACGGGATGGGGGTGGTATCCACTCCCGAACAAGCGAACGGTTTTTGCGTCGACCGACGGGAGAGAACGTATGGACGAGGATACCCCCGAGGAAGTCGCCCGGGATGAGTGCGGGTCGACGGACGGCGACGGGAGCCCCTACACCGACGGCGGGACGGAGCGAGCCGACGGACCGACCGACGATGTCGCGCTTGACCCATGGGGGTCGGCAGCGGTCGGCGACTACGCGGATCTGTTCGAGGAGTTCGGCATCGAGGCGTTCGACGACATCGCCGACGACGTGCCGCACCCCCACTATCTAATGCGTCGCGGCGTCATCTTCGGGCACCGCGAGTACGACGCGGTCGCCGAGGCGATGGCGAACGACGAGCCGTTCGCCGCCCTATCGGGATTCATGCCCACCGGCGACCCGCACATCGGGCACAAGCTCGTCTTCGACGAGCTGATCTGGCATCAACAGCAGGGTGGCGACGCCTTCGGACTGATCGCCGACTTGGAGGCACACTCCGCGCGGGGAATGTCGTGGTCGGAGATCGACGAGCATGCGCGGAACTACCTGCTCTCACTGCTCGCGCTCGGCTTCGACGCCGAGGACGGCGAGATCTACCGGCAGTCTGACAACCGCGAGGTCCAGGATCTCGGCTTCGAGCTCGGGTCGAAAGCGAACTTCTCGGAGCTGCAGGCCCTGTACGGCTTTGACGGCGAGACGAACGTCTCGCACATGCAGTCGGTGTTGACCCAGATGGCCGACATCCTGTACCCACAACTCGTTGACGAGCCGAAGCCGACCGTGATCCCCGTGGGCCCCGATCAGGACCCCCACGTCCGGCTCTCGCGTGATCTCGCGGTCCGGATGCGCTACTTCAAGGTAACCGAGGCGTTCGCGAGCTTCGAGCTCGACGACGACGAACGGCAGCTCGTTCGAGCCGCGTATGACGCGCTTGCGGGGGCGGCGGGTGATGCCGGGAGCGACGCCGGCGACGACGATGCCAACGCGGACATCCGCTGTGCGGACGCCGCCGAGTGGCTCGCCGACTACGACGCGCCGTCGGGACTCGGGGAGGCGAAACCAACCGCGCTTGAGAAACTCCGCGCGGGCGGCAAGGAGCCGCTGAGGCCCCGCGTCCGCTTTTTTGACCGTAACGCGACCGACGAGGCGTTTGCGGCGCTCATCGACTCAATTGACGGCGAGAAGCGTGTGTTCGAGGGGCACGTCGACACGTTCGATCTCTCTCGGGGGGCTGCGGAGTCGCTAGCCCGCGAGATCGAGATCGACCACGACGGATTCGGGTTCCGGCAGCCGTCGGCGATCTTCCATCGGTTCATGACCGGACTCACCGGCGGGAAAATGTCGTCGTCGATTCCGGCGAGTCACATCTCGCTGCTTGACGACCCCGAGGACGGCTACGACAAGGTCCGCTCCGCGACTACCGGCGGCCGCGACACGGCCGAAAAACAGCGTGAACTCGGCGGCGAGGCCGACGACTGTCCCGTCTACGAGCTGTACGCTTACCTCCTCGCGGGCGACGATGACGAACTGACGAAGGAGGTGTACTCGGAGTGCGTGAACGGCGAGCGCCTCTGTGGTGGCTGTAAGGAGCAGGCTGCCGAACTTATGCGCGAGTTCCTTGAAGACCACCAAGAGAAGCGCGACGAAGCCGAGGAACTCCTCGACGACCTCGACATCGATCTGGACTCCGACCGGCGCGGAACGGGCGGCGAGCACTGACCCCGACCGCGAACCGGACGGGTTGATCGTCGATGCCCTCCTACTGCGGTGGCGCGCCCCGGTTCGCGCCCTTTTGAGGGCGCGAACGGACGGTGCGAGGGAGTCGGCGACCCCCGCCGAACCGCTCGGCG
>CAYRWH010000134.1:0-5285 GCA_964427935.1 uncultured Halobellus sp.
TGGCGACACCGGCGTCCAGATCGTCGATGTCGCCGATCTTCGAGGTGGCGTGTTCTGCGACAGCAGCTTCGAGCTGGTCGGCCGGGATACCGACGCCGTCGTCACGCACGCGGATTCCCTCAGTGCCGCCGGCCGCAACGCTGACCGCGATGCGGGTCGCCCCCGCGTCGAGGCTGTTCTCGAGTAACTCCTTGACGACGCTTGCCGGTCGCTCGACGACCTCGCCCGCGGCGATCCGCTGGATCGTTTGCTCGTCCAACCGTTCGATTTCGGGCGGCTCCATTGCTATCACGTATTCCGGCGAGCGCGCACTTGAAACCGTTCCCCGTTTCGTCTGTCCACGAGACGCGGCTCGGGTTGGACAGGAGAACGCCCAGAGTCAGTCGATCCGCGACGCCGTCAGACCCGGCTCACGGCGTGACGGGTTCGGGGTCCTCGGTACGGAAAAAGACGTCTTCCCCGGTCTCGGGGTCGAACAGGTGGAGGTCGGAGTCATCGAAGGTGATCCCGACCATCTGATCCGGTTCCGGTTTGATCTCAGGCCGGGAGCGGGCAAGGAAGTCATCTCCGAGTGTCAGGTGGACGTAGTTGTCCGAGCCGATCGGCTCGACGACCTCGACGGTAGTCTGTACGAGTTCGCTTCCATCAGGCTCCTCGATTACGGTGACGTTCTCGGGGCGGATCCCCAGCGTGTACGACGAGTCATGGAGTGTGTGCCCGCGGAGGTACTCCTCGCTGAGTTCGATCTCGAAACCCGCGCTCTCGTTTGTCAGTGTGGTCGACGGACCGGATGTGTCGACGTCGACATCGATGAAATTCATCGACGGTGAGCCGATAAAACCCGCAACAAAGCGGTTAATTGGGTTCTCGTACACCTCGGTCGGCGCACCGACTTGCTGGAGCTTCCCGTCGTTGAGTATGGCGAGTCGATCACCCATCGTCATCGCCTCTTCCTGGTCGTGGGTGACGTACATCGCCGTGACGCCGAACTCCTTTTGAAGCTTCTGTATCTCCGCGCGCATCTCCGTCCGGAGCTTAGCGTCGAGATTCGAGAGCGGCTCGTCGAACAGGAACACTTCCGGCTCGCGTGCGATGGCACGGCCGAGCGCGACACGCTGTTTCTGTCCGCCGGAGAGCTCGTCGGGCTTGTCGTCGAGGAGCTCCGCAATACCCATCATTTCGGCCATCTCTCGGACGCGGTCGTGGCGTTCCTCCGTCGTCATCTCAGTACTCATCTTGAGGCCGAACGCCATGTTCTCGCGGACGGTCTTATGTGGGTACAGCGCGTAGTTCTGAAACACCATCGCGACCGGACGGTTCTTGGCATGGATGTCGGTCACGTCCTCGTCGTCGAAGCTGATTGTCCCCGAAGTTGGCTCTTCGAGTCCAGCAACCATCCGAAGGGTAGTCGTCTTCCCACAACCCGACGGGCCAACGACGGTGACGAACTCGCCGTCTTTGATTTCGAGGTCGATGTCGTCGACGGCGACAACAGTTCCCCTATCGAACTCTTTTCTGAGAGCGTCGAGCGTGACTTCCGCCATTTTCATATACGGAGGTGCCCTGCTATATTAGTCCTTCGGCAATTTTCCAAATAGTGAAGTAATATCTCATCCCAGATGTAAGTATAACGAACGATCCAAGATATTAAATGTGTGAAGATAGAATTCATCGTTTGTTACGAGCCATGAACGCAGACAGACGGACACTACTCAAGGCGATCGGT
This sequence comes from uncultured Halobellus sp., assembly GCA_964427935.1. Taxonomy (GTDB): domain Archaea; phylum Halobacteriota; class Halobacteria; order Halobacteriales; family Haloferacaceae; genus Halorubrum. The sequence goes on from CAYRWH010000134.1 coordinate 1,727, forward strand.
GGATCGAGCGCGCTCGCGGCGTTCGCGGGCTGTGTGGGAGTTGACGACGGTGAGGACGACGATGACGACCCCGGAGCCGACGCCGACGGCGGCGTGGCCTCGATGTGGATCGACATGCAAGAGGCCGAAGAAGCGGACTTCAGCGACGACGTTTCGCAATTCGCGTCCGAAACCGACCACGTCATCGAAGTCGAAGAGCCCGGTGGCGAACTCGACGAACAGCTCGACACCGCGATTCCCGCCGGCGATGGCCCGGATGGTTGGATCTGGGCACACGACTGGATCGGCCGGTTCGCCGTCCGCGAGGAGCCGCGCTTCCTCTATGACGCCTCCGACGACGTTGACCTCGACCTCGACGTGTACACCGCACCTGCTCAGGAGGCAGTCCAATTCGACGGCGGACTCTACGGCCTACCGTTTGCCTCCGAGACGGTGACCCTGTTCTACAACGAGGACATGGTTGACGAACCGCCGGAGACGTTCGACGAGATGATCAGCGTGATGGATGACTTCCATAACCCCGAAGACGGAGAATACGGCCTCTCGTATCCGGTCACCGACCCGTACTTCGTGAGCGGGTTCCTCCAAGCGTACGGCGGTGACATCTTCGACGAGGCGAACCTCGAAGTCGGTCTCGACTCCGACGAAGTGAAGCAGGGCCTCGGCCAGCTCGAGGAGCTGTTCGACTACGTTCCCGCCGACCCCGGCTACGAGTCACAGATCGTCGCGTTCGCCGACGGGCTCGCGCCGTTCGCGATCAACGGGCCGTGGGAGATAGGAAACCTCGCTGACGAGATCGAGAATCTCGGCGTCGCGGAGCTACCGACAGTCGACGGAAACCACCCACGGAACTACACCGGAATCCAGACGATCTACTTCAGCGCCATGCTGGAAGATTCCGGACAGGACGCGGTCGACGCGCTCACCGAGTTCGCCGAGTGGTACACCACCAGCGAGGATGTCATCACTCACAACGCCGACCGGCACAGCTACATTCCGGTGCTTGCGGATGTGGTCGAAGGGAACGACCTCTCGCCGGAGGTTCAGGCGTTCGCCGAGCAGGTCGACCACGGTGTCCCGATGCCGACCCACCCAGATATGGACAACGTGTGGGACCCCCTAGAGGAGGCGCTAACCCGCGTGTTTAACGGCGACCAAAGCGGCGACGAGGCGCTTGACCAGGCCGCCGAGGAGATCCGCGACAGCCTGTAGACGCGTTCGACACCATCTATCATGGCCACCTCAACCGGAACGGGGTCGAGTTCCAGCCCACTGTCGCGGATCGCCGCCGCACTCCCCTTCTCCAGACGCGACTGGGGAATCTTGTTGGTGATCCCGGGTGTGGTGCTGTTCTCGGCATTCATGCTCTACCCGATCTTTTATTTGTTTTATATCTCGTTGACCGACGCGACCTTCGCCGGCTCCGTGATCGGGGGCGGCGCCGAGCTGATCGGGCTCGACAACTACGTACAGCTCCTGACCGACTCGCAGTTCTGGACATCGATGTCGATCACGTGGGCGTTCGTCGCCGTCTCGCTGGTGATCAAGGTGTTCGTCGCCGTCGGCATCGCGCTGTTACTGAATCACGCACGCGTCGCCGGCAAGCGCTACATGCGCGCGGCGGCGATCGTTCCGCTTGGCTTCCCCGCGATCTTCACGATCACGGTGTGGCGCGGAATGTTCAGCGACGCACGGTTCGGCGTGTTCAACGTGATGCTCGACTACTACAACACCGCGATAACCGGCTTGTTCGGCCTCGTCGACGCCGCCGTCTTTTTCACCGTGGTGGCGGTCCCGACGTTTCTGCTCGTCGAGCTCCCAGTCGGCTTTCTTAGCGGTCGCTGGTCGGCATTCTTCGCGTACGTCACCACCGAAGTGTGGCTGGCGTACCCGTTCATGGTGATCATCATCGTGAGCGCACTCCAGGACGTTCCCCGAGAGCTCCACGAGGCGGCCATGGTGGACGGCGCTGGCTACCTCCAACGGTTCCGGACGGTGACGCTCCCGGCTATAAAGCGACCGGTGCTGTTCGCGGCGATTCTCACGGGCGCAACCTCGTTCCAGCAGTTCCTCATCCCATGGGTGTTCAATCAGGGGGGACCCGCACGACAGAACGAACTGATCATCGTCTACGGCTACCGTGAGGCGATCAGCTTCAACGAGTTTGGCCTGTCGGCAGCGATCCTGATCGTCGCCATCGCGTTCATCGGACTGTTCATGTACGTCGCCGTGCGGTGGGGTCGTCTCGCCGAGGGGGTGGACGAATGATCGACGCGCTTCGCGGGGCGGCGGCGCTACTCGTCTCCAAGCTCGTCCACTTCGTGACGGCTCCCAAGCGGTTCGTCGTCATGGTCCAGCGGGCAATCCACGACGTGCGGACCGGTGAACGGACCGTATTCGACGTTGGAAAGAGCGTCTTCATGACGGTACTCGGCGTTGTGATGCTGCTCGTGCTGTTGTTCCCGTTGTACTGGATCACGGCGGCGTCGTTCGCGGAGGGCACCCGGCTGTTCAACACTGGGGGTATCTTCCCCGACCCGGGGACGTACAACCTCGACGCCTACCGGTGGGTAATCTTTGAATCCGACTTCTTCTTTGTCGACGGCGACTGGGGATACCCACAGCTTCTCATCGGCGGTGGCGGGCTGGTCCCGCTCAGTATCGACTGGATCGGTACCGATACCGGCCCCGGCGCGCTGTTTAACAGCCTCTATCTCGTGTCGGTGACCATCGTCGCCGGCTTTGCGATGATCGTTCCGGGCGCGTACGCGTTCTCGCGCCGGAGCTTCATCGCGCGTAAGCGAATCCTCTACGGATACGTGCTGTTCACACAGATCGGTGCCGGGCTGTCGATCGCGACGCTCGTCGCGCTTTACTCGCTGTTTAGCGCGTACGGAGTGACGAACAACCTGTTCATTCTTGGGCTGTTCTACGCTGCCGGCGCGATCCCGTTCAACACCTGGCTGTTGAAGACATATATGGACAACATCCCCGTCTCCTACGAGGAGGCGGCGATGGTTGATGGTGCGAGCTTCCTCCAGACGATCCGGGAGATCATCATCCCGCTGACGAAGCCGGGATTGGCAGTCATCCTCATTTTCGTCTGGCTCGCCGGCTGGAACGAGTTCATCATCGCGCAAACACTGCTCAGCCCCGAGAACTATCCGCTCTCGGTCGAGCTGTACAACCTCGCGACAGAGGGTCGGTTCCAGACCCCGTGGACGCGCTTCGCGGCGTTTGCGAACCTGTTTGCGCTCCCGGTCGCGATCGTCTACTTCATGGCCCAGCGGTCGGTCGAAAGCGGCCTGTCCTTCGGCGGGATGGAAGGGTAACACAACACCCTCCCGGCAGCTGTTTTTATAGCCGATCCGCGGCGTTCCACACCGGGTGAGGCGTCCGGATCCGTTCCCGGTCAGTACCGAGGCGAGCGTGAGCGATGTCGGGAGTAAGTCTCTCAAATCGACAGCGACGTGATCGTATTTAAACGGACTGTAAGCGACAGCGACGATCGCTTATAAATGGACGATGCTGTGGCGCGCCCCGGTTCGCGCCCTTGAAA
>CAYRWH010000135.1:0-5270 GCA_964427935.1 uncultured Halobellus sp.
TCGCTCCCGGCTGTGGTCGTTGGGGGTGGAGAAGCCTCCGTCGTTCCCGCGGTGGCCTCCGTCGTGCTCTGCTCGGGAGCGTCGGTCGCCTCACGGTCCGCCATCGGCACCTCGCCCGGGTTCGGCCGTCGGTCGCCCTCCGTGACTCATCCGGATGGAGAGTCCGGCGAGAGCCACATGAAACTTCCCCTCACAGGGGACGCGTGTGACTCCTGCGCACGGATGAGGCCACATCCAAGGGCGGATCCGAGCGAAGCGTTCAAATCCCGTGGCGACGACCGTACCCCTATGGAAAGCATCATTCTCGACGAGGACGACGAGGTGCTCGCCCCGGCGGTCATCGTTGCGACGGCCGCGCTCATCGGCGTCTTCGTCATCGGGCTGTTGTATCAGTCGATCGGACTCCTCATCTGAGACGCCTCGTCCGTTTTCACGATGTCGCCGTAGCTGCTAGCGGCAGATCCAGACTTACCGCCGGTCAACGCGAGCGTACATGAGTCCCGAGAGAAGAACACCGAGAACTCCAAGGAGCGCGTACAGAACGAATCCCGCCCTGTATCCGGCCGCTCCCTGAAGGTCGACGGTCAAGCCAAGCACTGGCGGTACGACGAATCCGCCGAACGCGCCGAGGCCGCCGGCAAGGCCGGACGCGCCGCCGACCGCCTCGGGAACGTAAAACGGGATCATCTGTGTGACGGCAGCGTTTGCGATACCGACGCCAACCGCCAGTATCAGCATCGCTGTGAGCGCAACGGCGAACTCACCGGTAACCGTGATCACCAACCCGGCGATAGCGATGGTCGCAAAGCTGCCGATGGCAGTCCGCTCACCACCAACCCGATCGGTCACGATCCCACCGGGGATCCGTATCAGCGTCGCCAGCAGTGTGAAGCCGACGGCGGTGATAACGCCCGCAGTTCGGGTTTCCAACCCGTACGCGGAGGTCCAGAAGGTGGGGAACCAGACCGTAAGCGCGAGGAAGCCGGCCCCGAGAGAGATGAAATACAGGACGACCATTATCCACGCCGGCGCTGATGCTGCCGCCACCCGGATGGACTCCCACCCGTTCTCGTTCGGGAAGAACTCCTGACCCAAGTTCCCGCTTATCCGTTTGGCGTCTGGTCTATCGAATCCCTGTGTTCGCAGCTGGAAATAGTAGGGGTCAGCGGCGAAGTACCAGTATGCCGCAGTCCCGACGGTGAGGAAGACTGCCCACACGACGTACGTAGTTGTGAGCCCGAGCGCCGCGATGATGATCGGAAGCAAAATTGTGAACACGCCGGGAGAGCTGTTTCCGAGCCCGACGTATATGGCGAGTACCGTTCCTTGTTTGTCCGCTGGATACCAGTAGGATGTCTGTGCGACACCGACCGAAAACGCGGCGATCCCACACCCGCTTAACGCCCCGAACAAAAGGAGGGCGGGGTAGTGCCGCATCGTCAACCCATCGAAGCCAACAAACTGTAGGACACCAGCGAGTCCAACGATCCCGGTAATCGAGAGCCCAAGCAGGATCAGAAACGGCTTTTTTGCCCCGACCTCATCGGTCCACGCACCGAAAGGGATCCGTAGTAGGGATCCGATCAGGTTGGGAGCGCCGACGAGAATACCCAACAAAAATCCAGAGAGACCGAGAGCCTGCTCGAACTGATCGGCCGCTGGCCCGTATATTACAAGTCCTCCGTAGCCAATAAAGAACCCGAACGTCGCAACAGTCAGCCCTCGTCGAGGGGACCCGTGAACGGAGTAGTCGTCGTGGTCGTCACCGGATTGATCCCCGTCGTGGAGGGCCCCCTCTCCCATACACCTCAATTACCGATACGTGATATAAGCCTTCATATATGCGCAGAATGTGACCTACACATTTTTTATGGAACGATACGTGAACAGAGCGCTTGCGGTGTGACGCTCGTTGGTACGGAGGTCGAACCGAGAGTATATGTTTCGAACGGCCGAGATACGAACGAGAACACATGCAGCCACTACGTCTGGGGCGGTAGCATGGAGGTAGTATCAGGAACGATCCTGGCGGGACGGTCGTTCGACCCTCTCCGCGGCCGTGTCGTTGTGGATGATGGGCGGATCGAGCGTGTCGAACAGACCGAAACCGAGTCCAACGACATCGTCATTCCGTCCTTCATCAACGCACATACGCATCTCGGCGACTCGATCGCGAAAGACGCCGCAGTCGGGCTCTCGCTCGAAGAGGCGGTTGTGCCACCGGACAGTCTGAAACACGAACAGCTGGCGGCCGCCGACCGGTCCGAACTCGTGACTGCAATGCGGCGGACGCTCCGGCTCATGGGCCGAACTGGTACGATGTCCTGTCTCGACTTCAGGGAGTTCGGTGTCGAGGGTGCCCGTGCGCTTCGTGACGCCGCGAAACCGGTCGACGTCGATCCGTTTGTTCTCGGCAGCGGCGGATCGTCCGTACTCGATGTGGCAGATGGATACGGCGCGTCAGGCGCGAACGACGACGATTTTACCGAACAACGCGCTGCGTGTCGAGAGCGTTCGGTTCCGTTCGCTATCCATGCCGGCGAGCCGGACGCAACCGATATCCATCCGGCGCTAGACCTCGATCCGGACCTGTTGGTTCATATGGTACACGCCAAACGGGAACACCTCGACCGGGTGGCTGACCAGTCGGTTCCGGTCGCGGTTTGTCCACGGACAAATGCTGTTCTCGATGTCGGCACCCCGCCGATACGGGAGTTGGTCGACCGGACGACGGTTGCGCTCGGCACCGACAACGTCATGTTAAACCCGCCATCGATGTTCCGAGAGATGGCGTACACCGCCCGGGAGTTCGATGTCACCGCCGAGGAGGTGTTACGTATGGCAACAGTGGCCGGGGCGGAGATCATCGGTTCCGATCACGGAGTTATTGAGGCGGGTCGCCCGGCCGCGTTAACCGTTCTCGACGGCGATTCAGACAATCTGGCTGGCTCCGTTGACCCGGTAGAAGCGGTCGTCCGGCGCGCGACCGGGATGGACATCACGCGCGTCGTGAGGTGATGCAGTGTGCGTGCTGTGGCCTACCCGCTGTCACGCGTAGACGCGTCCGGATCGAAGCCGCCGAACGGGGTGGTTTCGTGACCCCGGACGAGCACTTCGTCGGCCACCGTGATCCCCATGTCGAGAAGCTCCTGTGCGATCGGCGTGATGTCGTCGTCTGATGTCCCGATTGCGGTAACGAGAAGGTTCTGTTCGCCGGTGATGAGTTCCTGTACCGACACGACACCGTCTATGGCCAACACGTCGGGGACACAGTCGCCACGTTCAGGTATTGGGGCGGTACAGTAGAGCAACATCCGGAGCGGATAGCCCGAACGCTGATAGTCGACGTTGGCGCGGTATCCCTTGATGACGCCGTCTGATTCTAACCGCTGGATGCGCTTCCGAATCGTGCTGTCCGAGGTCCCGGTTCGTTCCGCGATGTCCCCAGAGGAGGTGTTTCGGGCGTCGGCTTGGAGTGCGTGGAGGATCGCTTTGTCAACGGTATCGAGCTCCCCGGTTGTCATACTATCACCTCGGAGGCGAACGGTGTTAGTTCTGTATACATTCACCCCCGTCCCGACCCGCATCCGACAGCCGTATGCCCGGCGGGAGCGAATCATCCGCTAATGGACCGCCGCGTGCTGTTCGCGACCCTGATCCTGTTCGCCGGCGGCGCGGCCGGCGTCGGCGTAGCTACGTTCGCGTTCGTCGGACTCGACGATCCGACTCCCGATGCGACCGTCGTCTGGGAGTCGGAGCCGGCCGACGGCGGCGACGGAAGCGGCGCGACCACCGCGACCGTTGACGGCGACACACTCGTCGTCCAAACCACGGTCGAAGACGGTGAACGGGCCGTCCGCGCGGTCGAACCAGGAGGCGGAGTCGCGTGGAGGGTGTCGATAGCGCCCGACGTGGCGGCAGAAGACAGACCGATGGATGACGGCGATTCAGCGGATGATGGCGAGTCTGTGGACGACAGCGGGTCCGCGGACGACGGCGAGTCAACGGACAATGGCGACGCCGCGGACGACGACCCAACCGAGGTTAGCGGTCTCGTCGCCGGGTCGCTCGGTGGCGACTCCGTCGTCGCGTTGACCACGGAGTCCGGAACGCTCGTCGTTCTCGACGTGCGGGACGGAGCGGAGCGGTTCGTGACCGATCTAAATGGAACGGGCGGGATCACCCCCGCGATCGGCGATCCCACCGATGACGGCGAGAACGTCGTCGCCGCGGTCACCGGCGACGGAGACCTCCTCGCGGTCGATGCTGACGGGGAGACGCGTTTCGAAGCGAGCCTCAATGACACCGTCGACCGCCGCCCGGTGATCGTCGACGCCGATCCGGATCCTGACGGCCGGAGTGAGCCAGTCGCCGGAGGGATCGCGGTGACGACCGCCGGAACTGACCCCGGAATCGTGAGCCTGTTCGACATCGACGGTGAGATCAGGTGGAACGCGACGCCGTCTGTGACCGCCACGAGCTGGACCGCGGCGTCGACGCGGCGGGGGCCAGTGCTCACGCTCGGCGGAACGAACGGGAACGTGGAGACGCTGGAGGGAGCAGACGGGTCGGCTCGCTACGAGGTCGGCCTACAAGACCTCCCGATCGAGGTCGGGGAGACCGACGCCGGTCGGGTCCACGTCGGCGGCGCCGGCGATGTCTGGTCCGTCGATCTCCTCGACGGAGAAGTAGTGTGGAAACAGCAGTACGGAGGTGAAACACGCGTGAACGCCCCAGGTGTCGGGGATGTGACCGGTGATGGCACGCCAAACACGGTTGCTGTGAACCGTGGCGGCGACGTGCTCGCGATGAACCGGAACGGTAACGGCGCGCTCCGCGGCAGCGTTCCGAACGCGGTCGTGTACGCGGGACCGCTGTTCGCGGACGTCACCGGTGACGGTGTCGACGAGATCCTCGTCGTCGACGAGAACGGCGTCGTCCGAGCGATCGACGCCTGAGTCCGGTGGCGATCGCTTGCTGAGGGCGGTAATATCTGAGACGACCCTTGTGCGCCCCCAAGACCGTTATTTATAAGCAATCAATCGGGTGTCAGGAGAGTCTGTTGTCGAGACACGAATGCCGACGCTCTCGACACCCGGTATTTAAGTACTGTCTAAAATCGAATCGGTCGACCGCGAGGCTATGTCAGCAGACGTTCACCGGAAACGCGGTGTGTCAACGAGGCAGTCGCTACCGCCCCAAACGGGGAGAATTGGAGGTAAAACGACGGGTCGTTTCGACTAGTGGTCCTCGTCCTCGTACACCCACGC
>CAYRWH010000136.1:0-5246 GCA_964427935.1 uncultured Halobellus sp.
TCGACCTCGCCGAAGTACGCCCGCTCGAAGCGGTCGAACCGATCGACGAGCTGGTCGATACGCTCGATATCGAGGTCGCGTGCCTTCTTCGGGTGAAGCGCAAAAAAGTACCGGACCACCTCTGGCTCAAGCACCGCAAGCAGCTCCGGAACGGTAACAATGTTACCCGCCGACGAGGAGAGCGCTTCCCCACCGAGCGTGAACCACTCGTACACCATCGGCACCGGTGGCTCGATTCCGAACACGTTCCGTGCGAGGTCGACGCCAGACGGCCACGACCCCTCCGCGTGGTCCTTCCCGAACGGCTCGAAGTCGACACCGAGCACGTCCCATTGAGCCGGCCACTCCAGCCGCCACGGGAGTTTTCCGTCGCGGAACGTGGCCGTCCCCTCGTGACCGCAGCCCTCGATCGTGTTGTCGCCGACATCCATGTCGGTACAGACGTACTCGACGGTTCCGGCCTCAAGATCAATCGACGTGACGGTTTCGGTGATCGTGCCACACTCGCCACACACCGGGTTGAACGGGACGTACTCGTCGTCGACCTTATCCTGATACGCGGAGAGCACGTCTCGGACGGTTTCAACATCGGAGAGAACCGTCCGGACGGCGTCGTCGAACGCTCCCTCGGCGTATAACTCAGTGTTCGATATCATTTCGATCGGCACGCCGAGTCGCTCGGCGTCCGCGCGTAACAACGCCGCGAAGTGCGCCGCGTACGACTCACGCTCGCCGAAGGGATCGGGGATGTCCGTGTACGGTTTTCCGAGGTTTCGACCAAGCGCGCCGGCGTCGACGTCGCCGAGCCCGACAATCTCCCCGTCGGTGTTCGCCAGCTTTCGGGGCACCTTCCGGAGCGGATCTTTGTCGTCGGAGGTGAACACCTGGCGGACCTCGTGGCCGCGCTCGCGGAGCACCTCTGCGACGAAGTAGCCGCGCATGACCTCGTTGACGTTCCCCACGTGGGCGACGCCCGAGGGTGAAACACCTCCTTTGATCACGATCGGGTCGTCCGGGTTTCGAGCCTCGATCTCGTCGGCGACGACATCGGCCCAGAAGGCGTGGAACGCGTCGCTCTCGCCAGAACCGCCGGTCTCGTCGCCACCGACTCCCTGGTCGGTCGCCTCCGCCGACAGGATGTGTGGTGAGTCGTCGGTCATTCCGCTCCTCCCGTCCATGCGCTCGGCTCGCCACTTCCCTCGGGGACGACGTTCGTTCCCGTGTGCTCTCCGTGGAGAACCGCGTCGACGACGGCGTTAGGGTCTGTCCCGTCGAGGACGATCGACCGGATACCGGCTCGATCGATCAACTTCGCCGCGAGGAGGTCGACAGGGGCTGACGCGCCGGCATCCCGGCTCATCGGGAGGACGACATCGACCAGCTCCGCGGGCGTGAGTGTCTCGAAACGCGTCGCGTCGTCGTCGCGGTTCGGGTCGACATTGTAAACCCCGTCGGCGCTCGTCGCGAACACCAGCAGGTCGGCGTCGATCGATTCGGCGAGCGCGGCGGCGACCGTATCCGTGGTCTGTCCGGGTGCCATTCCGCCCATTACGGGAATTTCCCCGCGCCGCAGCGCCGTGGCCGCCTCGTCGTATGCTGTCGCGGGAGACGGCGCTGCCGTGTCGCCGAGCGCGGTAATGAGCAGGCGGGCGTTGAGCCGCGTCGTTCCGATGCCGAGCTCGTCGAGCGCCACCTCGTTCGCGCCCAGCTCCCGGGCCGTCGTGATGTACTCGCGGGCGACGCCACCCCCGCCGACGACGACGCCGGACTCACACTCCTCGCCCGCCAGCCGTTCGAGGGCGTCGGCGTAGGCGGCGACGCGTTCGGGATCGAGCTCCGGCGCGAGCACGCTCCCGCCGATGGAAACGACGACTCTCATTGCGTTTGGGTAGCCCTGTCGCCGGCTTAAGGATTATTAAGCGGGCCTGCCAGAAACTGGCCTGTACAGCGGAGAGCGCTGCTTGGATTGGTCCCCGTCCGGAAACAACATGGAAAACTGTTTAGGATAGTCCGCAACTCTTGCCAGCATGAAGGTACACGTCGGGACGGCGGCGACGGCCGAGGAGGCGGCGGCGATCGCACGCTCGCTCGCCGAACACCTCGGAGTCGCCGTCGATGTCCACGTCGGCGATGACGACGAGCCGACCGCCAGCGCTGATCCCCCCGAGATCGAGTACCCCCTCGACGACGACCTCGGACCCACGGACCGCGAGCGTGACCTCCGCGCAGAAATAGCTGACATTCTCCAAGGCGGTCCGGAGAAGTACCGGGACCGGCTCCCCGAGCAGGGGAAACTGTTCGTCCGTGACCGGCTCGACCTCTGGTTCGGCGGCGAGGGTGGAACCCGTGGGACGGGCGAGGCGAACACGGACGACGGGAACGTTGACGCCGCCGGTAGCGAGGATCCAGCCGGCCTCTACTTCGAAGACGGGAAGTTCGCGGCGTTCGACGACTGGCACCCGAATTCGCCCGACGGTGACGAGTACGATGAGGGAGACCGAACTCCCGGTGACGGGCTGTTGACGGGTGCCGCCGAGTTCGAAGGCCGTGACGTTCATTTCATGGCTAACGATTTCACCGTGAAAGCGGGGTCGATGGCGTCGAAAGGCGTCGAGAAATTCCTCCGGATGCAACAGCGTGCCCTCAAGACAGGCAACCCAGTGCTCTACCTGATGGATTCGTCAGGCGGACGGATCGACCAACAGTCGGGGTTTTTTGCTAATCGAGAGGGGATCGGGAAGTACTACTACAACCACTCGATGCTGTCGGGCGCGGTGCCGCAGATCTGTGTCCTCTACGGCCCGTGTATCGCCGGCGCGGCGTACACGCCCGTGTTCGCCGATTTCACCGTGATGGTCGAGGAGATGTCCGCGATGGCGATCGCCTCACCGCGAATGGTGAAGATGGTCACCGGAGAGGAGATCGAGATGGAAGACTTGGGCGGCCCCCGGGTCCACGCCGAGGAGTCTGGCTCCGCGGATCTCGTCGCTCGCGACGAGGAGCACGCCCGCGAGCTCGTGGCCGATCTGATCGGCTACCTCCCGAACAAGGCAGGAGAAAAACCGCCGCAGTCGGAGTCGAAACCACCAAAACACTCTCCCGCCGGCATCGACGAACTGATCCCCGAGTCCCCGAACCGACCGTACGATGTCCGCGACCTTCTCAACCGGATCGCCGACGCGGAGTCCGTTTTCGAGCTGAAAGAGGGGTACGGTCCCGAGATCGTTACGGCGTTCTGTCGGATCGACGGCCGGCCGGTTGGCGTCGTCGCAAACCAGCCGACGGCGCGTTCGGGTGCCATCTTTCCCGACGCAGCCGAGAAGGCGGCGGAGTTCATCTGGACCTGTGACGCCTACGAGATTCCCCTCTTGTACCTCTGTGATACTCCCGGGTTCATGGCCGGGTCACAGGTCGAGAAGGATGCCATCTTGGAGAAAGGCAAAAAGATGATCTACGCCACGTCGTCGGCGACGGTACCGAAACAGACCGTCGTCACCCGGAAAGCGTACGGCGCGGGGATCTACGCGATGGGCGGCCCCGCCTACGATCCCGAAAGCGTCATCGGACTTCCATCCGGTGAGATTGGGATCATGGGGCCCGAAGCCGCCATCAACGCCGTATACGCCCGCAAGCTCGCCGACATCGACGACCCCGAAGAGCGCGCGGAGACGGAAGAGCGACTCCGTGAGGAGTACCGTCGTGACATCGATATCCACCGGATGGCAAGCGAGGTCGTCATCGACGAGATTGTTCCGCCCTCTGACCTCCGAGCGGAGCTTGCGGCCCGATTCGCGTTCTACGAGGACGTACGGAAGGACCTCCCGGAGAAGAAACACGGCACGATACTGTGATCTATACCCCGATCAATACACCCGCCGCGCCCTCCACCCCGACCGCAACGACGACGAGTGCGCCCGCGTACGCGGTCGACCCCGCAAGCGACGCGGCAGCAAACCGGGAGGCCGGCACCGACGAACCCGCCGACGGGACCGCAAGCCAGCCGCGGGTTCCGGGAAGTGCGTTTGAGACGGCAACCGCCGGAAGCCCCCAGCGGTCGAACCAGTCGGTCGCGCCGTCGACCCGGTCGGACGGGACAGGAACTAGCCGTGAATCGGCCGGATCGACGTCGAAGCGACGAACGGAGATAAAAAGCAGAACCTGACCGAGTGTGGCCCCAACGACCGCGGCGGCCACGAGTGGGAGAAACGCGATGAGGTCCGTCCCCACCGCAAGCACCGTAGCGACGAACAGGCTGCGCGTCGGAATCAGCTTCCCGACCAACGCCCCTTCGAGAACGAACACACAGAGGAGGGCGATGGCCCCGTAGGCCCCGACGAGGGCGAGTGCCGTCTCGAACGCGGACCCAAGCATACGACACGTTGGGTGGCTGAGTATATAGCTCTTGTATTGGTGATGTGATGCGCACGCGAGGACGGCTACACGCGCGAGGCCAGACGCTGAGAGGGACGCGGGGATTTTTGTCCCGAACGCTCCCACAGACCGTATGATCGATGTCGGCGTCAAAGCCCCCGACTTCATCGCGCCGGCTGTTTCCGACGGAACGGGCGTCGAACTGGAGCTATACCGGCTCGTCGAGGCGAACCGGGCTGTAGTGCTCTCGTTTGCGCCCGCGAACTTCGTGCCGACGTGTACCGCCGCGTTCGCCGCGATCCGAGACGCCGGCTGGCACGACCATCCTGACCTCGCGGTCGTCGCCGTTACCGGCGATTCGCTGTTCTCGGGGTTCGCGTACGCCGACCGGTTCGATCTCCCCTTCCCGATCGTCTCTGACTTCCACGGCGGAGTCGCAGACTCGTACGACCTGCTGGCGGAGTCGTGGGAAGGCCACTCGGAGATTCCGCGGCGCGCGACGGTCGTCGTTGACGGCGACTGGACGGTTCGGTCGGCCGAGGCGACGACCGACGCGCTCGATCGACCCGCCCCCACACCCGTCGAGAACGCGACCGCGACCCTCCGCGAGATCGGCCTCGATATCGACCGACCTCGGGTCGAGTACGACGGTGCGTGGTGAGAGGAGTCGGAAGCCAGCCGGCCGTGACGCGCCGGTGTTCTTTCGGGTTATAAATTCGGCAGTTCAGGCCTTATAAACAACAACGCGTTGTCGCCGGCGGTCGGTGTGCCGCGGGACCCCCGCGTTTCCGGTGGAGATCCGCGATCAACGCCAGAAATCCATTTTATCACTAGTAAACGAATATAAATGGTGAGAGCGTAGGGTTGATTATTTA
>CAYRWH010000137.1:0-5233 GCA_964427935.1 uncultured Halobellus sp.
AGACGACGACATTTCACCGGAAGAACTACTACTACCCCGACCTGCCGAAGAACTTTCAGCTCACACAGTACGACGCCCCGATCTGTTCGGGCGGCGAGCTAGAGGTCTCGGTCGACGGCTCCCGACGAACGATCGGAATCACGCGGGCACACTTAGAAGAGGATCCCGGGAGCATCCAGCACGCGGGTGGCTCCATCGAGTCGGCGACACACACCCTCGTGAACTACAACCGCGCGGGCACGCCGCTGATGGAGATTGTTACCGAACCTGACTTTCGGTCGCCCGCCGAGACGCGTGCGTTCCTCGCAAAGTTGGAGGAGGTACTGGAGTATCTCGGCGTCTTCGACCCGACCCGCGATGGGAGCTTGCGCGTCGACGCCAACGTCTCGTTGGTTCCTGAACAAGAGGTCGCCGAGGACGGGACGATCACGGAGGCGGCGCTCGGCGACGCCAACCGCGCCGAGGTGAAAAACATCTCCAGTCACAAGGGTGCGGAGAAGGCGCTATCCTACGAGATCACCCGGCAGCGCAACGTGCTCCGTCGCGGGCGCGAGATCGAACAGGAGACCCGCCACTGGGACGAGGGGCGGGGCGTCACCGTCTCGATGCGCTCAAAAGAGGCCGAAAAGGACTACCGATACTTCCGCGAGGCCGACCTCCCCGCGCTGGAGGTGTCGGACTGGAAAGACCGGATCTCGATCCCAGAGCTGCCGGACGCTCGCCGCGAACGCTTCCGTGAGGAGTACGGGCTCGACCGCGAGGCCGCATCGAAACTTACCTCAACAAAGGCGGTGGCGGACTTCTTCGAAAACGTTGCCGCCGAGTTCGACCCAACACTCGCGGCGACGTGGGTCGCCGACAACCTGCTCGGCGAACTCAACTACCGCGAGATGGCGATCACGGACGTCGAAGACCGTCTCGACGAGTTCACACGGCTGGTCGAACTCGTCGACGACGAGAAACTGACGGTGAAAAACGCCGAGGAGGTTGTGCTCCGTGAGATGCTCGACGAGGGTGAGGACCCCGAGGCGATCATCGATCGCGAGGGGCTCGGGAAGGCCGAAGGCGACGAGGTCGCGGCCGCGGTTACGGCCGCCATCGAGGACAACCCCGATGCGGTGGCCGACTACCACGACGGCGACGAGGGGGCGATCAACTTCCTCGTTGGGCAGGTGATGCAGGCTACCGGCGGGAGCGCCGACCCCGGGCAGGTGAACGGACTGCTCCGCGAGGAATTGGACGGCTGAGCCGGATCGACGTGGCGACTAAGCCGAAACCGGGTCGGCCCCGAGCGCCCGGACGTGACGGCTCCGTAAGATCCGGTGTATTCTCCCACTGCTCTCGCCACTGACGTGGGTCGATCGCGACGCCAGGAGCGCTACGATAGGTGACCAACACGGGCGCTCCGATTACTCGGCAGCGGGTGACGAAGCGCGTAATGGACCTGATTCTACCGGAGCAGTATCACTGTGAGTCTGTGAAACACGCCGGCCAAGTTGGTCGGCAGTGAGCAACGCATCTCGCACCATCTCAGGGGAGACATCGAACGTGTGTTCGTGGATCGTTTCTCCCTCCGCGCAGGCTGCTTCGGCAATAGTGGTTAGCTGTTCGTCGGTAGGGTCGTCAAGTCCGATGTCAGCGAGCGTGACTGGGAGCCCGATGTCGAGGGAGAACTCGGCGATCTCCCGTATGAACTCGTCGTCACGCCCTTCGAGAACGAGTTGGGTTAGGGTACCGATGTTTACTTTTTCACCGTGCAACGCGCCGTGAGTCGCTTCGACTTGGACGAGACCGTTGTGAACGGAGTGGGCCGCCGCGATGCCGCCGCTCTCGAATCCGACACCGCTCAACAGCGTGTTTGCCTCAACCACGTGTTCGACGCTTTCAGTTACGGCATTGGCGTCGACGGCGTCGACGGCCGACCGAGAGTGCTCTCGTATCGTCTCGTAGCAGAGTTGAGCGAGCCGGGGGCCTGCGAGCGTATCTTTCCCGCCGAGGACGTTGTCGCCGTCCGCGTTTCGGACCGCCTCCGCCTCGAACCACGTTGCCATCGCGTCGCCGATTCCGGCGATAAACAGGTCCGTAGGTGCTTCCGCGATCACCGTCGTGTCGACGAGGACCGCTCTCGGGTGCGCGGAGAGATAGCGGTACTCCTCGAATTCGCCCTCCTCAGTGTAGACGACTGAGAGGGCACTACAGGGCGCATCGGTCGACGCGATCGTCGGAACGATCACGGACGGAATGTTTTGCTCCTCGCCAACCGCCTTCACGGTATCGAGCGTTTTCCCTCCGCCAGCACCAATAATGAACTCCGCATCGACTTCCTGTGCTCGTTTCCCGAGTCGATCGATCTCTGCTGCCGTCGATTCACGGGTGAATTCCTCCGTCGCGAGGGCGATGTCCCTCTCGTCGAGACTACTGGCAATTCGTGGCTCAGTGATTTTTTTAGCAGTTGGACTCGCAACGAAGAGCGCGTTCGTTCCGATATCGTCCACGTACTCACCGATATCACCGATCAGGTCACGTTGCTGGACGTACCTACCCGGCGAACCGAATATTTGCGCCATTACACCGTTGAGTTGTCGTCATACCGCATCAGACTAGCACCGTACAACTGTGGGGATTTAAATACGGATAGATATCTGCCACGCAACTGACCCGGTTTTGTTCCGCACGTACTCTTCACTCGTATTCCGATCGCAGAAACGCTCTTGATCGGTAGCCAGTGTTGAGCATTCCGTGGTTCGTGAGGCGATGGCGGGAGCTGTGGTCGATCCGCACTCACGCCGGTACGAGAGCATAATGGGGCGTCTGCGGGCGTTTCCCGCGATACGCGGCCGGACCGTGTATTTAACCCCGACGACAGTCGTACGCGAGGTATGGACGTGACGGTCGATGTCGTCGGCGAGGGGGAACAGCGGTGTACCGTCGACGATGACGCGACATACGCCGACCTGATCCGGGCCGTCGGCTATCACCCGCAGGAGGCGTCGGTACTCGTTGACGGCTCCCCGGTACCGGGGGACCGCCGGGTCGATGCGGATCGGGTTCGGTTGCTTCGACTTATACAGGGTGGCAGGGCGTGAACGGAGCGTTCACGGTTGCGCCGGCGACCACCGCAGACCGTCTGGATCTTCTCCGCGTCCTCGACGCCGCAATGGTAGAGACGGACGCAGCGCGGGTCAGCGACCGGATTGACGCCGGTGACGCGTTCGTGGCGCGATTCGACCGCACGGGCGCGGTCGTTGGTGGGTTGATCGCAATCCGACCACCGGTCGAAGACGAGTCCGGGGAGACACTCCACATCGACGCGGTTGCGGTCCGTCGAGCGCGTCGCGGTCGAGGGATCGGGTCGGCGCTCGTCGACAGAGCGGTTGACCGGGCGCGCACCGACCCGCAGGCTACCCGAGTGACCGCCGCGTTCGACGAGTCGCTGGTGGGGTTTTACGCTGATCTCGGGTTCGACATCACACCCGCGGGCGAAGTCGGCGAAGGCAGCGAGGATGTCGGCAACGGCGAACGCGTCGAGGGCGATCGAATGCGGGGCGTACGCTCCGTCGAGAACGGGACCGAAGCGGAACAATGACCGTGTCAGGAAGCCAAATAGCGAGCCGACTGCCCCTCGGCGATGGGACGAACGCCGGTCGGCTCGCTCGGCGAGCAGGCGCGGTCGTCGTCGACGCCCTAATCGTTGGACTCGTCCTCGCGCTGGCGGCGGTCGCGCTCCGTCTCTTCCTCGGCGGGTCGCCCTCGGCGGGTCGGTGGGGCGTCCCGGTTGGGTATATAGGGTATTATATAGCTTTTGAGGGGACAGTTGCGACGACGCCCGGCAAGCGACTCTTTAGTCTCGCGGTTGTCGACGAGGACGGGTTACCGTGTGGACCACGGAAGGCTGCGGTCCGGACAGTCTGTCGAGCCGTGGACGGAATCGGGTTTTATATAGTCGGAGTTGCGGTTGCGCTCGTGACCGATGGTGACCGACGACTCGGGGACCTCGCCGCGGGGACGCGCGTGGTCGACGCCGACGATAGTGCCGACAGACAACCAGTACGACGATGACGGCACCCAATAGGTACTTAACAGTGGCTCAGGTGGAATAGAATACCCGAACACCATGATCGGATACGAGTTGGGAGTCGTGCTTGCCGTAGGTATTTTTACGGCAGTCGTTTGTGGTGTTGGGACGCTCCCGTTCTTTTTTATCGAGGAGATCAGCGATCGGCTGACGGTTGCGCTGTGGGGATTTGCCGGTGGGGTCATGTTGTTCGCGTCCCTGTTCGGGTTCATTTTTGAGGGACTGGAAGGGGGCACGCTCGGCGAAGTCGGGGTTGGGCTTCTCGCTGGGGTCGCAGTTGTGGTCCTTGCCGACCGACTGATCTCGGGGTACGAGTTCGCACCACGAGAGATGGCTCAGGCTGATTTCAAAAAGCTCGTGCTGATCGTCGGCGTGTTGACCGTTCACAGCTTCCCCGAAGGGGTCGCACTGGGAGTTGCGTTCGCCGACCTCGGTATCGAGGGCGACCTCGCGGTCGGCGGGCTGGTCGTCCCGTCGCTCGCGGTGTTCATCACGGTCGCTATCTCAGTTCAAAATATACCCGAAGGACTCGCTGTTGCGATTCCGTTGAAAACGTTCGGCGTTCCGAATTGGCATATCTTCGGCTGGGCGGTCTTTTCGAGCATCCCGCAGCCGATCGGTGCCGGCATCGCGTACGTCTTCGTCGTCTACGCTCGGGAGTTTCTCCCCTACGGCTTTGGCTTCGCTGCTGGAGCGATGATATATCTCGTCGTACACGACATCTTCCCGGATGCACTCGAACACGGCCGTGGTGCCGGGTTGGCCAACGGCGGTCGGAGAGAGTTGCTTCTCGGTATTGCGGCCGGCGTCGCGCTCATGGCGCCAGTCCTATTTCTCACCGAGTGAGCGCACTGGGCGAAGGGGCTCAGCGGTCGGACTCGTCTCAACACGCCGGTCAGCGCTCGCCAAACCGTTCGTCGAAGAGGGCTTCGACGCGGCGCTCGATCTCGTCACGGATCGGTCGAACGTCTTCAATCGGGAGTTCGCCCGGGTCGTCTAGATCCCAGTCGTCCGTGTCGACGCCGGGCAATTCAAGTGTGGAACAGCCCATCGTCGCGACAAAATCGGAGTCGGCGAGCGTCGCCTCCGAGACGTGTTGAGGCGTCCGCCCACCGACATCGAGCCCGACCTCCGCGAGCGCCTCGCGGACGACCTCGT
>CAYRWH010000138.1:0-5224 GCA_964427935.1 uncultured Halobellus sp.
GCTCCCCTTCTCGATGTACTCGCCGCTCTCGGGCGTCTTCGACACCTGATCCGGCTCGACCATGTACGCGTCGCCGGCACCGCGACCGTCCTTCCAGTCGGAAGAGTACGACACCGCGAACTGTGCGGCCTCTCGAAGGGTCTGGTCGTCCCAGTCGACCGGGTCGGCCGACTCGGAGGGGCCGGCGGCCTTCAGCAGCGTGACCGGACCACCGTGTGCCTGTGTGTGGAAGAAGCGATCGTGATTCCCCATGTACTTTTTTACCAGTTCCTCGTTCTGATCGGCGTTTCGCCCGCCGATCACGAGGTACCCATCCGACGTGTGGAACCACCGGAACCGCTCGTACCAGTCCTCCGGACTCCGAATTGGGATCGACGACCGCGAGAGCCAGTCGGTCTCGTACTCTTCCTCGTCGGAGTCCGTGTCGTCTTCGTCGTCCTCGTCGGCTGCTTCCCACGCCGCCTTTCGCTCCTTAACCGCCTCTAACTCCGCCCGAGTCGACTCGATCGCCTCCATCGCGCCCTCCTTTTTGCCCTCGATCCGTTTGGCCTCCCGATACAGCCGGTCAGCATTGACCTCAACACCGTCGGCGGCATCTAGGTCGATCCGGGTGTTATTGTCCCCGAGCTCAACGGTCACGGTCCCCTCGCCGCCATCGACATCGACGACCGCCTCCGCGGCCGGGATCCCCTGTTGGGCCCCGGCGTCAAGTGTCGACGCGATTTCGTCCCACGGCACCTCGCTTTCGCGGGCGTCTCGTACCGTCGAGAGCACCTCGTCGACGAGGTCGTAGTGGGCGTACAGCAGTTCTGCGCGCTCACGCTCCTGTTTGGCCTGCTCCTCAAACCCCTCGATAGCGCCCCGCTGCTGTTCGATAATCCGCTCCTGTTTGGCTATCTCCGCCTCGAAATCGGGTCGGGAGGGGCTTGCGTCCGCCGGCGTGCCGTCGTCGCCCTCGCCATCGCTGTCGAGTCGATGAAAGTACTCGTCGACGGCGGCGTTGAACGAATCGAAGCCGACGCTTGGTAGTCCCTCATTCTCTGAGAGGGGGAAGGGAGTGACATCGACGACCCGGGGGTCGCGGTCGGTACCGTCGTCGAGCGACTCTTCGTACACCCGTGGGTCAATATCACCTGAGCGCAGTCGTTCGCCCAGCCGTTCGAGCGCCTCGTGGAGCGCGCGAAGCTGGTCATCGGTCGCCTCTTCGACCGGAATCTCCTTCTCGACGCCCGCACGGGTGCACACCTCCTCTGCGTACAACCCGCCGAGATTGAGCTGTGTCGCCAGCGTCCGCACCACGTCGCTGTCGGACTCGCGCATGTGGCGCGTGAACCCGCCGAGGCTCACGTCGAGCGGGTTGAGCCGCGAGGCGGGGTACTCGTACTGTGTGCCCGGCGCAACCGTCCGGGACTTGAGCCGGACAGTCGACAGCGATCCGACGACTTCTCCGGTCTCGTCGAGCGCGGCGATGTTCCCTTTTCCGAACAGCTCGGCGACGAGCGTGGTGTTCTCGTCGTCGCGCTCGAACTCGAACGTGAGGATGCGGTCGAACTCGTACTGCTCGACGCCCGCGAAGTCGGCGCCCGACATGCGGTTCCGCAGCATCTTGGCGAAGTTCGGCGGACGTCCGGGGGCGTCCGCGACGTGCTCGGGGTCCGCGACGTGGGCCCGCTTGATGTCGCCCACCTCGATCATGAGTTCGACGCGCCCGCGGTCGAAGTCGCGGAGCTTCAGCCGGAGCAGGTCGTCGTCGTAGAGGTACGCCTTGTCGACCTTCGCGCCCGCGTACCGATTGAGCTCGGTGACGAGCGCGCCGAGGTCGATGCTCGACAGCTCCCGCTTCTGGTCCATACACGAAGGAGACAGCCGGCCGGGAAAAAGGCGTGTCGTTCGTGCCCGGCACACAGACACTGTCGTGTCCGACCCGCCTCAGGGCACAGGCGTCAAGCACACTGGTCGCGTGGTTGCCGTGTTCGTTCCTCGACTCGGTGACCGACGACGAAGAGTCAAAACGGTTCGGTGAGCGGGTTCCGCGTTCGGTTCCTTCTTATCGCATGCGCCCAATCCATGGTCTATGGCAACTGAAGCCACGGCTGACGACGGAACCGTGTCCGACGCGCCCGACGCGTATGCGGCTCTCCTCGACCGTGTTCGGCGCTGGAACACGCTCGGAAGCGCCGCGGGCGTCCTCGGGTGGGACCAGCAGGTGATGATGCCGGAAGGCGGTACCCCGGCGCGGTCAAAACAGCTCTCCACCATCTCGTCGATCCGTCACGATATGATCACGGACGAGGAGACCGGCGAGCTGCTCGACGAGCTTGCGGATGCTGACCTCACCGACGAGCAGGCAGCCGTGGTCCGCGAGGTGCGCCGCGACTACGAACGCTCCGACGCCGTCCCGGTCGAACTCGTCGAGGAGATATCCGAGACCGGGACGGAGGCACTACAGGCGTGGGAGGAGGCGAAAGCCGAGAACGATTTCGAGACGTTCGCGCCGTATTTGGAGAAACACGTCGAACTCAAGCGGGAGTACGCCGAACACATCGACCCCGACCGGGACCCCTACGAGGTGCTGTTCGAGGATTACGAACCCTGTCTCTCGATGGAGCGCGCGGAGTCGATACTCGAAGAGCTTCGCGAGGCGCTCGTCCCCATGATCGACGCGATCCGTGAGTCGGACCGTGAGTTGGCGGTCGACACCTTTGACGGACAGTTCCCCGAAGACGACCAGGAAGCGCTGGCACATGACACCCTCGAACTGCTCGATTACGACTTCGAGCGTGGTCGGCTTGATGTCTCCTCGCACCCGTTCACCTCGGGGAACCAGTTCGACTGCCGGGTCACGACTCGGTTCGACGAGTCCGACCCACTCGGCGCTGTCGGCTCGACGATTCACGAGTACGGACACGCACAGTACAACCTCGGACTCCCGCAGGAACACTGGGCAACGCCGCTGGGTGAGTCGCGTGACCTCTCGGTTCACGAGTCACAGTCACGGCTCTGGGAGAACCACGTCGGTCGGAGCCGCGCGTTCTGGGAGGAGTTCCTCCCCGTGTTCCAAGAGCACTTCCCGGACACGGCCGACGCGACCGTCGAGGACGCCTACGAGGCGTTCAATCAGGTGTACGAGGACAACCTCATTCGTGTCGAGGCCGACGAACTGACCTACCACCTCCACATCATCGTCCGGTTCGAGATCGAGCGCGACCTGATCCGCGGCGACCTCGCAGTCGAGGATGTGCCCGAAACATGGAACGACAAGTACGAGGAGTACCTCGGAATCCGTCCGGAGACCGACAGTGAGGGCTGTCTTCAGGACATCCACTGGAGCCACGGCAACTTCGGCTACTTCCCGACCTACTCGCTCGGCTCCGTGATGGCCGCTCAGCTGTTCGACGCCGCCGAAGACGAGATTGGCGACCTCGAATCATCGATTGCCGAGGGCGACTTCGACGACCTCCACGCGTGGCTCGGAGAGAACGTCCACCGACACGGCTCCCGCTACGAGACGAACGAACTCGTGAAAGACGCGACCGGCGACGACTTCTCGGCGGACGCCTTCCTCGCGTACGTCGACGAAAAGTACGGCGAACTGTACGATCTGTAGTCAGCTAATTCGGTTGGTTCGGCCGGTTTAATTGGCCCAGTCATTCGGTCGGTTCAGTCGGACACTCCGTTTTGCCGTTCGTATTCGCGTCTCAGATCCCGTACGCAACCCGCTCACCAACATCGAGCCCGTTTGCGAGGGCTGCGTGAAGTCGTCCCTCACCGACCACCCAGTCACCAAGCACGTAGAGGTTCTCGTCCGCAGCCGAGTCGACCGGCCCTCGTTTTACGCCGCCCTCCGGAATAGCGTATCGCCACCCTTGGTGATCCGTCCACGCCGGGTCCGCAAGCCGGTCGTCACCGATGATCTCGGCGGCGTGTGTGGCTAACTCCGCGACGTTGTCCGCGGGGTCGTCGTCGTAATGAGTCGTCGACCACTCACCGCCAGCCTGAACGACGAGCAGAGACTCCCCGTCGGGGACGTGGCCGGCTTTACACTCTTCACGGGAGATCCAGCCGACGGCGTGCTCCTTGTCGGTGTTCACGAGCCCGTAATATGGTCGGTCGATCGTAAACGGGTAGTGTAACACGGCGGTCCAGACGCTCCGATACGGAACGTCAGCCGCGGCCGCCCGAAGGTTCTCACGGACCGGCGAGTCCCACTCGGCGTCCGCGAGCAGCTCAGCCGTCTGCGGCGCGGGCGGATTACAGAGGAGAACATCGAACGGCCCCCACGACTCCCCGTCGGTGTCGATCAGCGTCCAGCGATCGTCGTCGGTTCGACGAATCGTCTCGACACGGGTGCGACGGTGGACCGTGGCGTCGGTTCCGCCGAGAAGCCGCTTCGCAATCTGGGTCAGTCCCATGCGATAGCTCCACTTGTGCTCGTCCGCGTCGCGGCCGGGTTCGACCTCGCCGTCCGACTCGAACGTGTATATCGGTTCGGTTGCGTCCACCATCCCCTCATCGCTCAGCGTCTCCGTGATCAGTTCGACGACACGCTCGTCGTCCGACTTGAGGTAGTTGGCGCCGTAGTCGTACACGAGAGTACGCTGGTCGTTGCGCCGGGTCGCCGCTCGCCCGCAGAGTCCGCCCGACTTCTCCAGAACGGTAATCTCTGCGTCCGGGACGGCTGTATCGAGAACGTAGGTAGCCGCCGCCGCGGCCGCGCCCGCGCCGACGATTCCGATGGTGGTCATCGTGTACGACGGTACGGACGGCAGCGGCTAACCATTGTCGGGACCGGAAAACCGAACGGCGCGGACTGGTTGGTCGTGACGCGGTAGCCTGGTGTTCTCGGT
Source organism: uncultured Halobellus sp. (assembly GCA_964427935.1). Taxonomy (GTDB): domain Archaea; phylum Halobacteriota; class Halobacteria; order Halobacteriales; family Haloferacaceae; genus Halorubrum. The sequence goes on from CAYRWH010000138.1 coordinate 4,848, forward strand.
CAACGAGACGCCCGTTATTTCTCGATGATGCTCTCCTCGACGGCCTCGCCGAAGTGTCGGGCGACATCTTCGTAGTAAATCAGTGCCTCGTCGCCGGCTTCGAGGTCGGTGACGGGGGTTCGACCGCTGGCGGTTGCGATTTTGACCGTTTCGGCGTTCTGGATCAGCGTCTCGACACGGTCAACCCCGTCGTCGGTCTCGACTTCTGCCTCGATGCGGAACATCGGTCGCTTCTCGATTTTCACGCGCCCAACGATCGCTTCGCGAGTGTGGCCTGCGGTGTCGACGACCTGTACCTCGTCGCCGCTCGAAAGCTCCGCGAGGTAGTTCGTGCCGCCCTCCGGGTTGCGGACGTACGCATGGACCGCACCCGCGTT
>CAYRWH010000139.1:0-5215 GCA_964427935.1 uncultured Halobellus sp.
TCGAGGACCGCGAGCTGTCGTTCCGGGAGTCGCATTCGGTTGTATGGATACGTGTGTGGCTGCGTGGTAACGGTTCCGGCACGTCGCCGGCGCGGTACGTGGCGGCCGAAGTCGACCGCAACGCCGGAGGTCGACGCGGCTGCCCGCCGGATCGCCCGGTTTCACCGTCCCGCCGCGGGACGGATCCGCCGCGCGCGACTCAGCGGAAAAAGACCCCGAACGCGTCGCCGTCGGTCCCGCGGGCGATCCCGCCAACCGCGTGTTCGGGTGGCATACGCTCACGTGACTCGTGTGAGGGCTTATGTGTTGCGTTCGCGGGTGACGAGCGCGGATCGTGACTCCCGCACGCTGACTCCCTCAGTCGTCCCGGCCAGATCGATCCCGAAGCGCGGCGATGCGGTCGCCGAGCGGCGGTTGTACCTCGAACCACGTCGACCAGTCGCCAGTCTCCGGCTCCACCCCGCGAAGGGCGGCGACGGCCTCGAAGGCATCGGCGACACGGGCCGCACCGACCGCGTCCGCGGCCCGGTCGTCGGCGACGTACTGGACGCGTCGCCCCACCCAAAAGGACGCGACGCCGACGACGATGACTGCCGTGAACCCCGACCCGAACGGGACAACGGTCGTTACGATCGCAGCGAGAACCCCGACAACGGCGGCGACCGAGACAGCCCGAAACTCGCCGTAGTACGTGTCTACTCGCCCGGCCTCGGCTGCGAGGAGTCCGACCGCCGTGCCCTCGTCGAGGTCGTTGAGCACGTAGTCAGTAACGAAGAGAACGCGCCTGCGCGGAGGACCGCGGACCGCGACATCGACGGACTCGTCGCCACTCGTCTCCACGATCGCCACCCGCTCGACATCGAGCCCGGCCGCCTCACGAAGCGTGTCAAGCGCGGCCCGCTCGGGGTCCGTTGGCTCCCGGAGGTCGCGAAACCGGTCGTTGACAACGAGCGGACCGACCTCAACCGCGAGGAACGCGACGACGACGACCCCGACGAGGAACGCGACCGTGAGCATCGACCGGTAATCGGTCATGTGGCCCGTAAAACCACGCGGTTTCGATCCGTGCCGTCCCGATCAAGCGCGTAGCACAGGGCTCGTCGGCGTCACAACGGGCTCACCGCTGGAAGTGATTGGCTCACCCCGGAACGCGGCCGGCGAGTTCACGGATCGCGTCGGCCGCCTCGCTACCAGAGGCCGCGTCAACCACGGGTTGCTCCGCGGTAACCGACCGACCGACGCGAGGGTCCGCCGGGACGACAGCAGCGGGCGCGCCGAGCGCGTCGGCGATCGCGTCGGTCGGCGCGTCCCCGATCACGCGATTCACCGCACAGCCGGCGAGTCCGGCGTCTAACTCCCGAGCCAACGCCCGACACTTGATCGCGTCAGCGAGCGCGAACGCTTTCGGAGAAACAACGAGCAGACAGGCGTCCGCGACCGCAAGCGGGACCCCGGCGTCCGCTCGTCGGCCGGCTGGACAGTCGACCACGACCGTACCGTACTCGCGTTCGATCGTCTCGACCGCGTCTGCGAGCCGCGTGAGGTCGGCCGCGCGAGCGCCCGCGAGCGTCCGGCCGCAAGGAACGAGATCCACCGGCCCGGAACGTACCGTCTCGGTGACGGCCGCGCGCCCGGCGAGCACGTCGTGAAGATCCGGTCCCCGACCAGCGGGAAGGTCTGCCATCCCCACGTCGGCGTCGACAACGACTGCGTCGAGCGCGGCCGCGATGTTGTACGCAAGCGTGGTCTTTCCGACGCCTCCTTTGCCACCGGTGACGGCGAGTATCACGATAGTCGCTCCAGCGCCTCGATCGGCGCATTGGTCTCTTCGGCACGTTCGGCCAGCGATGCCGCCCGTTCGCTCACTCGTCGACACAACTCGGCGTCGGCTGCCAGCCGCCGGTCGAGGTCGGCAACGGCGTCCGTGCCGCCGAGAGCTGCGACTGCCTCCGTCGCCGAATCGAGGTTGCCGTCCGTCAGCCGCTCTGCGCGTTCGATCCGTCGTTCCACCGCGTCGAACCAGTCGTCGATCCGATTCGGGCCACCGGCACGCCGATCGGGCGGCGAGCACGACGATCGGATCGAGTGGTCGTGCGAATAGGTATCCATCGAGACAGCACGTTCCGAATCGGAGGGTCCGAAGTCGGAGTCGTCTGAGTTGGACGCTTGAGCACACTCATCCGAATCGGACCCATCCCGATCGAGACCGGCTCCGTGGGTCGGTGCCGACGATCGGGGTGAGTTCGCGGTCGCGCCGCCATCCGCCGCCGGTCGTCCGTGCTTCGGGGGCGTGTCTGGCCCGGAGTCGATGGGATCCAGCGGTTCGGCGGACGAAGCGGCGTCCTCCACGACCACGTCTCCGGGCGGGCGGTGTTCACCCAAGGTCCGGATCGCCTCGGCTGGCGTCGTCGGCTCCGATCCCGACTCATCGGCCGCGAGTGGCTCGATATCGGCGATCTCGACCGGCGGATCGGCGGTCGGCGCGGGTGAGGCAAACCCGACGCCGCGTCTCTCACCCGGATCGAGACGGAGTGTCACCCCATCACGGTCCCAGCCGGCCTCGGGCACGCCGGACCGACGCGGGGGGAGAACGGGCCCGGCAAGCAGACTGTCGATCCGGACCCGTCTGGCGATGTCGGCCTCGTTGTGGACGCGACAGGCGACGAAGCGAACACCGTCGACATCGTCGACGGTCCACGAGAGATCCACGCTCATACGCCGGCTGGCTCGGCATGGTACCTAAAAGTCGGGACGGACAACGGGAACGCCGAGGACCGTCTCGGGCGTGAGTTCGTCCCGTCGCTTGAACGCGGCTGCGGCGTCCGGGCCGAGCGCAACTGGGCCGTCGATCTTGGCGATCCGGACCGCGGCGAAGGACGCGGCGAGCGAAGTGCCCTCGTACGCAGACGGCGCGTCGCCCGGGTCTGCGCTCGGTCCCGCAGGAACCGCCGAAAGTGCCTCGCAGAAGGCTGGATACGCTCTATCTGCGAGCTCTGATCGGGCGTCCCGACGGCGATTCTCCAAACGGTCACGCAGCGCGAGGCGTTGCTCACGCCGGTCACGAGCCGTGGCCGCACGCTCACGAGCCCGGTCGAGTGCCTGTTCAGCGGCGATCCGCTCCGTTCGGGCGGCCGACAGTTCGGCTGCCGCCGCTTCGAGGTCCGCGATCGACTCCGTCGGATCGGCGTCGACCTCGCGACGGGCCCGAACGTTCCCCCGTGCCTCCGCAACGCGTTCTTTCAGCCGCTCTTCTTCCCCTGTCGCCTCCGCGAGTTGTCGTCGCGCACCTTCGAGGTCGACACTCGGGATCTCGATCGACTCGATCGACTCGTGGAGCGTCGAGAGCTCCGCTGCGAACGACGACGTTAGCCCCTGTGACCGTGCCGCCGCCGCGATCTCCGTCCGCAGCGTTGTTCCGGTCGGGATCCGACCGAGCACCTCGATCGGATCCGGTACAGGAGGAGCAGTGTCGGACTGGGAGCCGTCGGCGGACGCAAGGCGGTCATCGGACGGAACACGCGTCAGATCGCGCTCACGCATGGCGGAAGCAGATCCTTCGGAGTGAGAGAACGGGTCAGCCGTCCGCTCCGGTTTCTCGGAGCCGGTCACAGCTCTTTGCCCGCCATCGTTTCCGGATCCGGATGATCCGTTCCGGCCGCAAACGACGTGTACGGAGTCGATTTCGATTCTCGGTTCGCGTACGCGACCGCGGCCTCACGAACCGCGTCATCGACCGCGGTGAACTCGTTGAACGGTTCCGTCCGCTCAACCTGAACAGCGTCACCGTGCGCCTCCCGGAGCCGTAAGGCGAGAAACGCACTGTACACCGTCGGCTCGAACAGCGCCGCACGACCGAGTCGCCGGGACACCTGTTCGGAATGGCGTCGACACACGTTCCGGAGTCCGGTTCGGGCGGCCTCCGAGTACGTCACGACCAACAACACGGGAGGCCGTGTTCGGTTCCGAAATAAATCGGTTCCGAACGAGATAGTAATCTGGAGTTGAAACGAAACGAGCCGAGGGATTCAGACTCGTTCGACGTGAAACTCCGGCACCGACTCCGTCTCTGGATCGACCCCCGCGGCGGTCAACACGCGCTCTCTCGCCGCTGGTTCCGAAGGGGCGATGACGACCCGCCCGTCGACGGCTCCCTCGCCGACCGCACGAAACACGTCGTCGTCGCCGTCGAACTCAGACGCGTACGTCCGGAGAGCCCCGGCGACGCGACGCTCCGTCTCCGTGAGATCGGCCTCGCCGTTCTCGAACGCCCGGAGCGCGTCCTCGATGTTCCGTAGCGCGGATATTCGGTCCATCTACGTCGTCCGCAGGTGCCCCTGCTTGGGCTCGTACACTTCGCCTTTGGTGCGGAGCTTCTCGATCTCCGATTCCGCCTTCCCGGGATCCATGCCAATCTCGCCGGCTCGATCGAGTACCTCGTCGACCGGTGCGCCCTCCTCGTACTCCTCTTCGATGTCCGCGATGAGGCCCTTGATGTTCTTGATCCGATCGCGCTGGCTCTTCGATGTCCCGGTTTCGACCACGTCCGCGTCGAACTGTCCAGTCTCCGGGTCGACGCCGATATCCTTGAGACAGGACTCGACGATGTCGGTCGCACGATCCGCATCCTCGCGCTCGACCGTGTCCGAGAGGCGGACGCGCGCGCTCGCCTCTGAAAGGCGCACCATCGCCTCCAACTTCCGGGCCGTGACAGGTACAGGTGCGTCTTCGTCTGCTCCCTTCGAGCGGAGGTCGACGTAGAACTCCTCTATCAGCTCTTTCGCCTCCTCGGTCATCGTCGGATAACACGACCGTTTCGCGTGCGCGATGTATTTTCGGAGCAACTCGGCGTCAATCTCCGGTGCGACCTCCTGAGTCACCTCTGCGACCTGGTCGGAGGTGAACTCCGAACTGGCAAGCTCCGTCCGCTGGGTGTTGAGCTCGCCCGCGTAGTTCGTTTTAATGATGTGCTGTGCGAGCCGCGAGTCGTGTTCCGGATCCGGACTGTCCGTCACCGTGAAAATGAGGTCGAACCGAGAGATGAGCGCCGGCTCTAAGTCGATCTGCTCGCCGATCGGCTCGTACTGGTCGAACCGGCCGTACTTGGGGTTCGCAGCACCGAGCAGGGAACAGCGGGCTTTGAGGGTGGCGTTGATCCCGGCTTTCGAGACGGAGATCTTCTGCTGTTCGAGCCCCTCGTGCATCGCGGAGCGGTCGG
>CAYRWH010000140.1:0-5200 GCA_964427935.1 uncultured Halobellus sp.
CGTGAAGGAGGCGTTCCGCCGCGCGTACAACAAGCTCTCGCCGCCGTGCCGGATTACGGTCGATCGCGGCGAGAAACTGCTCGTCTCGTAACGTACCGCGGTTCCCCGTTGGTCCCGCTGTTCTTCCACTTCAGCATCCTTCCGTACAGCTTCTGCTACACGGGGTTTATGAGTCTCCCAACCGAACGATTAGTAGAATGTTTGAGGGGATCGTCGACGATGCCTTCGCGCTGTTACTGTACGTCGGGCTCCCCGCACTCTTCGTACTCTTCGTGTTGAAAGGCGCGCTGATCGGCAAGCCGCTGCCGACAACCGTCTTTCTTCCGGGATACGTACTAGCGATCGGAGCCGACCGGCCGACGACCGTTCTCGTCATCGCCACCTCGTCGTCTGGCTACGTCGTCGGTCAACTGATCGTCTACTCCGCGGCCCGCCGCGGCGGCCGATCGAGTATCGAGTCGGCACCGAGGGTGTCTATCTCTCCGGAGCGACTCGATCAGGTCGAACGGTACTTCGAACGGTACGGCGGTCCCGGCGTGTTCGTCACCAACTTTGTCCCGTATCTCCGTGGACTGATCTTCATCCCGGCCGGAATTGCGAAGTACCCGGTCGGCCCGCTGGTGTTTTATGCCCTCACGTCGACAATTATCTACCACGCTGCGGTGGTGGCCGTTGCTGTCGGCGCGTTCCGAGCGGTGTTCTGAACGACCGAGCCGAACCGCTGAAATACCCGAGACGCGTATCGACGAGCAGTGTCACAGCAGTTGGCCGATGTCGAGACGCTGTTCCTCCACGAGGCGCGGAGCGACTACACCGTCGTCGCGAACCGGGACGGAACCCGGGTGCTTCGCGGTCGTCTCGAACTGAAAGAGACGTCTGCGGGCCCACGACCGGGGAGGTTCCGCGTCGTCAGGGACGGCGAGGACCACCCGCGCCAGCCGGACGAGTTCGTCGAACTCGCGCGAGCGGCTGGCCGGATCCGGATCTCTCAGCAGACCTCACCGGAGAACCGGACGCGGCTGGAGGCGATGCTCGACGGCTACCAGCTGGAAGCGATGACGGTCAGAACCTGCCGCCGCTGTGCGAACGACGGGCGATACGGCCCGATCACCTCAGAAACCGCAATCGAACATAACGGTGAGCACGTTTGCCAGGACTGCGCTCGTCGCGAGCTCGAGCGTGAGCTGTCATATAAAGGCGAGTTCACCGGGGCAGCCGAGGAGCGACTTGAGGAGCTGCTGTACGACTCGAAGGATCTCGACCGGATCATCAACCTGTTGTCCGGTGGGCTCGACCCCGACCTCACGAAGTACGACGAGGTGTCGGCGAACGTCGACGATGTGACCCCGGTCCGAACCGACGAGCTCGATCTCCATCCGGATCTCGCGGCTCACATACAGGGGCGGTTCGAGGAGCTGTTGCCCGTTCAGAGCCTCTCGGTGCGTAACGGGCTCCTTGACGGTGACGACCAGCTCGTGGTGAGCGCGACGGCGACGGGGAAGACGCTCGTCGGCGAACTCGCCGGGATCGATCGGGCGCTGAAAGGCGACGGAACGCTGCTGTTTCTCGTGCCGCTCGTCGCGCTCGCGAACCAGAAACACGAGGACTTCGAGGAGCGGTACGGCGACCTGCTTGACGTTTCGATCCGAGTCGGCTCCTCACGGATCGCCAACGACGGCAACCGGTTCGATCCGAACGCGGACGTGATCGTCGGCACGTACGAAGGGATCGACCACGCGCTCCGGACGGGGAAAGACTTGGGCGACGTGGGAACCGTCGTCATCGACGAGGTCCACACGCTCAAGGAGGGTGAGCGAGGCCACCGGCTCGACGGGCTGATTTCGCGGCTCAAGTACTACAGTGAGAACCGGATGGAGACTCACGCCGGGTACGACGGGACACAGTTCGTCTACCTCTCTGCGACCGTCGGCAATCCGGAGTGGCTTGCCAAGCGCCTGCGGGCGACGCTGATCGAGTTCGAGGAACGGCCCGTTCCGATCGAGCGACACGTCACCTTCGCGGACGGCCGCGAGAAGGCACAGATAGCGGACAAGCTCGTGAAACGCGAGTTCGACACGAAATCCTCGAAAGGGTATCGCGGACAGACGATCATCTTCACCAACTCCCGGCGGCGCTGTCACGAGATTAGCCGCAAGCTCCGATACGACTCTGCGCCGTATCACGCTGGGCTCGACTACGGCCGGCGGAAGAAGGTCGAACGCATGTTCGGGGATCAGGAGCTGTCCGCGGTCGTCACCACCGCGGCGCTGGCGGCCGGAGTCGACTTCCCCGCCTCGCAGGTGATCTTCGACACGCTGGCGATGGGAATTGAGTGGCTCTCGGTTCAGGAGTTCTCTCAAATGCTTGGCCGGGCCGGTCGCCCCGATTACCACGACCGCGGGCGCGTCTACCTCCTCGTCGAGCCCGACGCGGTGTATCACAACTCGATGGATCGCACCGAGGACGAGGTCGCCTTTACGCTCCTGAAAGGCGAGATGGAGGATGTTGCGACCCACTACGACGAGACGGCGGCCGTCGAGGAGACGCTGGCGAACGTCGTCGTCGCCGGGAAGAACGCCAAACGACTCAACGACCGGATGATCGGCGAAATCCCGACGAAACACGCGGTCGGCAAGCTATTGGAGTGGGAGTTCATCGACGGCTTCTCGCCGACTCCGCTGGGCCGGGCGATCTGTCGGCACTTCCTCGCGCCCGACGAGGCCTTCTTCATCCTCGATGCGGTTCGCAAGGGAACCGACCCGTACGATGTCGTCGCGGATCTTGAACTGCGCGAGAACGAGGAGTGAGGCGGTCGCATCGCCGACGCCGCTGGCGGTGCCTCTCCGCTCTACCTGACCACGGTGACTGGAACCGGTGACCGACGGAACACGGTTTCCGCGACGTTGCCGACGAACAATCGGTCGAGGAACGATCCGCCGTGGCTGCCGATCACGACCGTGTCGAACCCCTCGGAGCGCTTCACGATCGTTCGTGCCGGGTGTCCGACCGCAACCGTCGTTTCGATCTCCGCGTCCCGCTCGTCCGCGATCTCTTGAGCGCGTTCGAAGATGCCCTCCGCGCGCTCCCTCGCGGCGGCGGGGAGGTCCTCTTCGAGTGCGAGCCCGGCGATCTCGCCCATCATCGGCGTCGCCTCGCCGACGACGTGGAGGACGGTCACGGCTGCGTCCGGATACGAATCGAGGGCGTATTCGAGCGCCGTCTGTGACAGTTCTGAGCCGTCCATCGGGACGAGAACACGATCAACCATGTCTGCCGGTTCGACACGGAGCGATATATAACCGCGCTGGCAGTGCCACCGCGTCCGTCAGTATCTCAACCCTTTTCTTGATTCAGTCTCGTGAGTCACGTGTGAATTTCTCAGCGGTACCCCTGACGGCAACCGAGGTACCGCCGCTGACGACGGAGATCCTCGTCTTGTTTGCGATCGTTCTCGTCGCGCTCGCTCTCTTCGTTGTGGAGCCGGTGCCGATCGATATCACGGCAATCGGCGTGATGGTCGTGTTGATCGTCTTGGAGCCGTGGACGCAGGTGGACGCGGCCACCGGGGTCACTGGGTTCTCCAGTTCGGCCACGGTGACCGTCCTCGCGATGTTCGTCCTCAGTGAGGGGATCCGTCAGTCCGGACTCATCAACCGGATCGGCGCGTGGATCGCAGACCGATTCGGCGACAGCCCGTTCAAACAGTTGCTCGCGGTTCTCGGTCTCTCCGGTGGGACGGCTGGGTTCATCAACAACACCCCAGTCGTCGCGATCATGATCCCGATGGTGAACGCCATCTCGGAGAAAACCGGCGTCTCCCCCTCGAAACTCCTCATGCCGGTGTCGTTCATGGCGATGCTCGGTGGCATGTTAACACTGATCGGCACCTCCACGAACATCCTCGCGTCTGATGTTTCCGCGCGGCTGCTCGACCGTCCCTTCTCGATGTTCGAATTCACGCAACTGGGCGTGATCGTCCTCCTTACCGGGGGGATCTACCTTGCGACCGTCGGTCGATACCTGATCCCCGAGCGGATCCGAATGGACGACAAGCTGATAGAGGGGTTCGAGATGACGGAGTATCTCACCGAGGTGGTTGTCCGTGGGGACTCGCCGTTCGTGGGGAAGACGGTCAGCCAGTGTCTCGAAAGTCTCGATGTCGACGCTGACATCGTCCAACTTGTCCGTGACGATCAGGCGTTCACCGAACCCTTGGCGCGCAAGGAGGTTCGCGAGGGCGACGTGCTCGTGTTGCGAACCGATCGCGGGAGCCTCATGTCGCTCGTCGACGCCGAGGGACTGGACCTCGCGCCCGACGCCGAGGTGAGCGAGGAGCAGCTCACGACAGAGGCCGACGCGATCGAACCGGAGACCGAACAGAATCTCGTGGAGGTGGTGATATCCCCGGAGGCACCGCTGATCGGCGAGACGCTCGAAACGCTGAATTTCCGGGGTCGGTACGATGCGACCGTCCTCGCGATCCGGCGGGGGGGCAAAGTGATCCACGCGCGAATGGACGAGCGACGCCTTCGCGCCGGCGACACGCTCCTGTTACAGGCGACGGAAGATACGATCACCCGTTTTAGCAACGACCGTGACTTCATCGTTGGTGGTCGGCTCACGCGGCCGGACTTCCGGTCGGAGAAGACGCCAATCGCCATTGGCATCGTCGCCGCCGTCGTCGCGCTCGCGGCACTCGACATCTTCCCGATCCTCGTGAGCGCGCTCGGCGGGATCGTCGCGATGGTCGCAACCGGCTGTGTGAAGCCGAACGAGGTGTACTCCTCTGTCGACTGGAGCGTTATCTTCCTGCTCGCGGGGCTCATCCCGCTTGGTGTTGCGATGGAGGAAACGGGAGCCGCGGAGTGGCTCGCGAGCGTTATCGTCGTCAACTCGGTCGGGCTCGACGCCGTGGTCGTGTTGGGCGCGTTCTACCTCTTTACCGCGCTTATCACGAACGTCGTCAGCAACAACGCAAGCGTCGTGTTGATGATCCCCGTTGCGATCGACACCGCGGGAGCGATCGGGGCTGACCCGTTCTCGTTCGTTCTCGCGGTGACGTTTGCGGCCTCGACTGCGATGCTTACGCCGATCGGGTACCAGACGAACCTGATGGTGTACGGTCCCGGCGGATACGAGTTCACGGACTACTTCCGTGTCGGAGCACCGCTCCAACTCGTGTTGACTGTCGTGACGACGC
>CAYRWH010000141.1:0-5198 GCA_964427935.1 uncultured Halobellus sp.
TCTCGTTGCGGTAGGCGGGGCCGATCTGGGTGATCCCGAACGGGAGGTTCCCGCGAGCGTACTCTTTCAGCCGTGGGAACTCGACGAAGATTCCCTGTGCGGTCTCCGGTCGGAGGTACCCCGGTTGCCCGTCGCCCGGACCGATGTCAGTTGCGAACATGAGGTTGAAGTCCTCGACATCGAGGCCGGCGAGTCCGGCGCCACAGGTCGGGCAGGCGATATCGTTGTCGGCGATCAGGCGCTCGACCTCCTCGCCGGGAAGCGCTTCCGCGTCCTCGATCTCCGTAACCGACTCGACGAGGTGGTCTGCTCGATGAGAGGAGCCACACTCAGCACACTCAACGAGCATATCGTCGAACGTATCGAGGTGTCCGGAGGCCTCGAAGACGGGTTCGGGCATCACCGTCGGCGCCTCGATCTCTCGGTTCCCCTCCTGTAGCGTGAATCGGTCACGCCAGGCGTCCTCGACGTTCCGCTTGAGAGCCGCGCCCTGCGGACCGAACGTGTAGAACCCGGCTGTGCCGCCGTACGCGCCGTTCGAGCCGAAAAAGAACCCGCGGCGCTTCGCGAGTTCGACGAGGTCGGCGCCGGCCATCAGATACCCTCCAGCAGGTCGATATCCCGGACGATACCGGAGAGCTCCGTCCCGTTCACGAGTGGTACCTGCTCGATGTCGTTGGTGATTAGCTCCTGAGCGACGTCGCGGGCGGTTCGTGCGCCGTTGACGGTGATGAGGTCGTCAGTCATGAAATGACGCGTCGGCCCCACAGGTAGCTCCACGTTACGAGTTGGGAGGTACCGTGCGCCGGTCGCCTTGATACCCTCCCATGACCACTCGGAGTCCTGCTCGGCGATGGAATCACCTGTGCTCGCCTCACCCTCGACGACGCGAGCGACCTCCAGTATGTCGACCTCGGTCAACATTCCGGCCATCGACGCGTCGTCGTCGAGGACGACGGCGTAGGGGACTCCCGCCAGTCCGATCTCGCGTTCGGCGACCGGCAGCGGCGTCTCGACGTGTGTTGCGTTGACCGCGCTCGTCGCCAACTCGCCGACCTGACGGTCACCGTCGACCTCACCACGGGCGATCGCGCGGACCACGTCGGTGACGGTGATGATCCCAACGAGGGTATCGCCGTCGACGACTGGGACGCGCCGTGCGCCTTCGGCAACCATCGTCGCGGCCGCGTCCGCTATCGACGCGTCCTCCGTCGTCGTCGGGACCTCGCGCATCAACAGCGCGAGTTGGTCTTCGTCGGGTTGGTCGATCAGGTCGTCACGCGAGACCAACCCGCGATACACCTCCTCGCCGTCGACGTCCTTGATGACTGGCACCGAAGAGAAGCCGTACTCTTGGAGATACTCCAACACGTCGTCCCGGCTGCCGGGGATCTCGACGACAACGAGGTCCGAACGGGGCGTCATAGCGTCTGCTACGTTCATGCTCCGTCTTTCAGCGTCACTCCTCTTGTATCCCCCGAAGGTGAACGGCGGCCGATCCGCCGCCGTTGGTATCGCCCGTGTTCCCTGTGAGTACCCCCGGTTGGGCTGTCTTCTCGTTCTTCCGGATCGTCGCCAAACCCTTCCCAACGGTTCCTCGATCCGCAAATACAGACACTCTCGGTCCGAATCTCGGACACTCGCGTCGCTTGAACTGATGGCCTCACAATCATGGTTCGGAATCCTTATAAGCGATTGAGAAGTAATCACAAGCATGTCACGGAGTTCCACTCCCTGGGACGACCCGGACCCTGACCGTCATCGGACGGGACTACCGATGGACTCGGATATCGACGTCGGCGCTTCCCCCGACGTTATGGCGTCCATCGACGCCTCGGCGACACGATCGGAGCTCGTGATCGCCGACGTCTCCCGCGAGAACGCGTGGCTTTCCGTCGACGAAACAGACGCCACTGTGCTCGAGGAGTGGTGTTGAGGCCGTCACGTTAGGCTTCTGTTTATAAACCCCACCGAACCGCTTTCACGACCCCGCGTAGGCTATCTCCGCGCCGGCTACTCCCACTCTCGGACGCCCTCTCCGACCTCCCACGCCCGAATCAGCGACGCCAGCGTCCGACAGCGGGGAACCCCGATACCGTGGTTGGCGGCGCGCTCCACAACACTCCCGTAGATCGCGTCGACCTCTGTTCGCCGGCCGTTCTCCACATCCTCGCACATCGACGACCGGTTCCCGGCCGTGTCGCGAGCGACCCGCTCGACGGCAGTGACCGCTTCGCTGTCGGGCAGGTCGATCCCCTCCGCTCGGGCCACGGCGGCGACCTCCCGAGCCGCCTCGCGCGCGGTGTCGCCGCCCGGGCCGGTGAGCGTCTCGCCGTTCGTGATCCGTGCGAGCGCTGACGGGCCGTTTATGCCGGCGTTGACCGCGAGCTTCTCGTACCGACGACGAGGCATGTCTTCCGCTGCGGTCACCGTCATCCCGGCCGTGTCGAACGCGCGCTCGACCCGAGTCGCAAGCGCACTTGGGCCGCCGGAGAGCGCTCCGACGACGACTTCACCGACCCCCGTACACCGGACGTGGCCCGGTTCGAGGAACCGCGCACCGTAGCTCGCCGTCCCAGCGAGCACTGGGGGATCGAGCGCCGCAACCAGCCGCTCCTCAGTCAACCCGTTCTGGAGCGAACAGACGATGTCGTATTTGCCGGTTGCGAGATCACGGGCCGCCACGTCCGTGTCGTACGCCTTCGTCGTGACGAGCGCGAGGTCGGCAGACCGGTGCGTGCCGTCGGTGAGCGCCCGCGGTCGGACGTGGGCGTCGACCGCCCCGTCGATCCGGAGCCCATCCTTCCGGATCCGCCGCATGTGTGGGTCGCGTCCCACGAGGGTCACGTCGTGCGCGCGGGCAAGGATTCCTCCCACGAGGCTTCCCAGCGCGCCCGCCCCGTACACGAGCACCTCCATACGGAACCTAATAGCCCGCTCTTGAAAAGAAATACCGGTCGTTTCACTCCGGCACCGGTCGTTTCGCTCTAGAACCGATCGAGCTCAAGAGGTTTTTAGCCCGCTCCCGGTCAGCGGGACGACGACATCCTCGTTGCTGTCGATCGCTCCTCGATCACGGAGTTTGCGGAGCGCGGCCGGAGCGACCGCGCAGGTTGGCTCCGTGTAAAATCCCGCGCCGTGAAGCCGATCGAGCTCCGCCTCCGCCTCTGATCCGGTGATCGCAACCACGTCTCCCCCGGTCTCGGCTATCGCCTCCCGGATCCCCTCGATCCGTACCGGATCCGCGATCTGAATCCCGTCGGCGCTCTCGTTGCCCTCGCCGCCCGGATCCGCCCTCTCGGGGCCGTGAACCGCCTCGACGACAGGTGCGATTCCCGCTGCCTGTGCCCCGTACAGACGCGGCATCTTGTCTATCCAACCGGTCCGTCGAAGCCGGCGGAATCCCCAGTACGCACCGATAAACAGGGTACCGTGTCCGAGCGGGGTCACCACCGCGTCCGGTGCCTTCCACCCCCGCTGGAACGCGATTTCGTAGGCGACCGTCGCGGTCCCCTCGAAGAACGCAGGGTTCCACGCGTGGCTCGCGTACCACGCCGGGGTGTCGTCATCCTCGCTATCCTCTCCAAGCGCGGCGATACACGCCTGGGTCACGTCTGCCCGACTCCCCTCGATCCGGACTGGCGTCGCGCCGGCCCGACGGATCGCTCGGAGCTTCGAGGCTTTCACGTCCGCCGGTACGTACACCTCTGCGTCGATCCCCGCTCTGGCCGCGTACGTCGCAATCGCGGCCCCTGCGTTTCCGGACGAGTCCTCGACGACCTGCTCGACGCCCAGCTCTCGCGCCCGCGTTAGCGTCGTCGTCGCGCCGCGGTCCTTGAACGAGCCGGTCGGGAAGACGTACTCTAGCTTGAACGCCGCGTTCCACGCGTCGGGATCGTTTGGCCCGCGTTCCTCCGCGGTGCCCCGGTCTGCGTCGACGAGCGGCGTCATCCCCTCGCCGAGCGTTACGCGGTTGGCAGGCTCGCCGCCGACGGGCAGGAACGCGTCGAACGCCCAGAGCCCTGACCGCACTCCCAGAGCTTCAGACTCCGGCGGCTCGGTGTCCGGTATCGGCGGTTCGGCGAAACGAAGCGGCGACCCACACGGGCAGCGCCAACGGTCATCGACCCGCGCCCCGCAGTCGACGCACGCTAACGTGCCCGCTGAACCGGTCGGGTCGCTGGCACGTCCCATCAGTAGGTGTCGACGTTCGTTCCGATCGAGCAGACGTACTCACCCGAGGCGACCTGCGGAAGCCGCCGGGTCCGCCAGAACACGCCGCTTTCATCGGCAGTCACCCGGGCTTTCCGGGAGCCGAAGGTGTCTGTCACCTCGAACAGCGTGTCCCCCTCGGTCACCCGTTCACCGAGTTCGACCTCGAACCTGACGAGTCCGCCCGCCGGGGAACCGTACTGATCGAACCCACGAGCGCGTGTTTGCGGCTCCGTCTCAACCGTTCCGTCGAGGAACCCGTAGTGGCGGAGCACGTTGAACACGCCCTCGACGCCGTACCGGATCGACTCCTCGTCCCACCCGACACACCCGCCGAGTTCGGGGTCTATCGTCGGGATCCCTTGGTCGGGGCCCGCTCGGGCCAGCTGTCCGTCTGGCCCCTTTATGTCGAGAACGTGCCCGCAGCCGAACACCTTCGCCAACTCAAGACAGTCACCGTAGAGATGGTGACGAATCCCACACCGGACTCGCGTCTCGTTTATCATCCGGCTCGTCGATCCCTGATGGAGGTCCACGATCAGATCTGCTCGCTTGGCTGCCTGAAACGTCGCGTGAGCGATCCGCTCGCTTGTCGTTCCCTCCTCGTCACCGGGGTAGCCGCGGTTCATCTTCCGGTCGTCGATCGGGTTCCGGTGTTCGGCCACCTGAAACCCAAAATAGTTGACGATGCCGACGACGAGCACGACTCCCGACAGCTCGGTCGGGTCGATCCGGGGAACGACCCGACTCACGACGCCGAGCCCGTTAAGTTCGTCCCCGTCGCTGACCGCCTGTATGTAGAGTGTCTCGCCGTCCGCGGCCCCGTTGATGACGGCGACCGGCAGCCGGACGGGGCTTCCGTCGCGCGTCTCGCCCACCTCGAGACGACCGGTATCCGCCTCGCCCGGTGGTGCCCGCGCCGTTCCCAGCGTGATCATTACACGAAGGTGGGTCGGCGACCCCTTTATCGGTTCGGTCCACGTCTG
>CAYRWH010000142.1:0-5154 GCA_964427935.1 uncultured Halobellus sp.
CGGCTTCATCCCACGACTAAACTCGTGGGCTTTCGCCTCGAAACTCTGTAACCAGTCGGCCGAAAACCGGTCAATACGACGGGGAGACGGTCGGTACACGGGGGAATCAACGGTGAGCGTTTCAGTCGAGCGAACGGGCCCAAACGTTCCGAACGGAGACTTCACTCCCGTCCGCTCGCGGCTCCGCAATCTGAAGCGGCAGATCCCCGTGGTCCTCGTAGTCGCCGATTTCGCCGTCCGCGTTGGGGCCGTCGAGCCGGAGTCGCGTCTGGACGACCGCGCCGTTTAAGAACGCGGTAACTTGTGCTGGCCGGTCCCCGCCGTCGCGTGGTCCTTGGAACACGAGGTCGAGGTGCTGCCACTCTCCGGACTCTCGGACCGCGTCGCGCTCGGGCCCGGCCTGTCCGGGGTAGGCCCCCGCCCACTGCTCGGGGTCGGTCGGGTTGTCGTAGTTGTCGAGAATCTGGATCCGGTAGTCGCCGATACCGACCGCGCTGTTGCCGCGCCACGGTCCCTCCGCGTCGGCGTCGGCATCGACCTGCCACTCGACGTGGATCTGCGAGTCGCCGTAGCTCCCGTCGCTCTCCCAGCCACCCTCTCCGGGTTCCAGCGTCTCCTCACCGTCGATGAGCACGTCCGCATCGCCGGGAGCCTCACTGGTGGTTCCGTCGCCGCCGGCGTCGATCTGCTCGGGTTGGTCGGGATGATCGGGGTCCCAAGAGTCCTCGTGACCCGAGTACTCGTCTCGTTCCTCCCAAACGGCTCTGTCGCTGTCGTAGTCGGGCATCTCGTCCGGGTCGTCGATGTCAACAGGCGCCTCAGGGAGATCACGATACCAGATGTTTCGGAAGTGGCACTCGTCGTAGTCAGCGCCGTGGTCCTGTAGCTGAACCGGGACCTCCTCAAGGAAATTCCCGTCGTCGTCGCGGGGGTGGCCGAACTCCTCGTCATCGAAGTCGTGGAGATCGACCCACCAGGCGGGACCGGGAACGTCGAAGTGGTTGACAACGGCCACACCGTTGAAAAAGACCGTCAGCTGTGGGTAGCGTTCAAGCTCCTCGCCGTCGAACCGCGGCCCTCGCCAGACGATGTCGAAGGCGTTCCACTCTCCCGGCGGGCGGGTCGGGAGGACGAGCGGCACCGCACCCTCGTCGGGAGAGGCGAGGTAGAACCCACCGGCGTAGCCGCCGGGATACGTCGGGTTGTCGTGGCTCTGGAGAATTTGAACCTCGTAAGTCTCCATCAGGAAGACGCCGCTGTTGCCTGGCCCCTGACCGTCACCGCCCTCCTCGATATCGACGAACCCCTCGTACTCCTCGGGGATGCGCCACTCCACGTGGAGGTGACAGTCGCCGATCGACTCCTCCGAGTGAATGTCGCCGGTCCCCAGCTCGACCTCGAAGTAGTCGTCGTGTTCCGTCCACTGTGCGTCGCTACCGTCACCGTGCTCCCAGTTGTCCAGCGTGGCGTCGTCGCCGTTCCAGAGAGGGGTCGCGTCCGTTGGCTGCTCGCCGCTCAGACCCAGCGATCCAGGGGCCGCGTCCACGGGCCACGCCGACTCGGCGGGTGGCTCGTACTCCCCCCACGGCTGCGTCGACTCCCCGCCGGTATCATCGTCTTCGCCGGTATCATCGTCTTCGCCGAGGCAACCAGCGACGCCGACGATCCCGAGCCCGCCCATCGACCGGAGCACCCGTCGTCGCCGCGCGCCTGACGACTCAGTAGTCGTATGTTCGTTCATGATACACGGGTTCCGCTCCGGTTATAAATATTTACAGGGTATTAACCGAGTATGTTAATCGAGTGATCAGCGCGGGACCGACTGAGGACCGCCAAATTAACGGATCGATCGTCGGGACGGCGGAGCCGACCCGTGTGTTTTTCAGGGCTCCCGTCGTGATTCCGAACGATTGACCGTGTCGACCGAGTGCCCGCGATGTGGATCGGAGCTGACGACGTTCGCGCTCGGCGGAACCGAGGCGATCGCCTGTGACGACTGCGGGTTCGTGGGCGTCGAGGCGGATCACTCCGGCGAACCGCGCGATGTCGAGAGCTGGGAGGAGGCGCTCGAACGGTTCGGACGCGGCGGTGACTGACGATGGATACGCTGGACATACCCGACGAGCATCGGGACCGAATCGAGGCGCTTCGAGCCGAATTGGCCGACGAACACGGTGGGCCGTACGCAACCGTCGAGCCCAACCACGTGCTCGCGTACCTCTTGGATCTCGCGGAGGCCGTCGATGACCCAGGGCGGGAGGCGGCTCCGCGAGGCGAGACGGACGCGGATCCAGAGACCAAAGGGACCGGTGACGGCGTCCCCGCCTCGGAAGCGCCGTTCGATCGTGAAACGGTTCGCGATCAGCTAGCCGACCGGAACCGCAAACACACAGGGTCGGCCGACGGTGACCCGATGGACCTGTACAGCATCGCCGCCGAGTTCAATGTCACCGGGCGGAGCGGCATGACCAAGGATGAACTGATCACAGCCATCATCGATCGGGCGGCAGCGCTGGCCGCCGACCCCTTTGCCGCGGTCGGTGTCGACGTTGACGGTGTTGTCGAAGACGATACTGAAACGGCGGGGACCGCAGCTGACGGCACGTCCGAGACGGAGGGTGACTCCGATGCGGCAGATCCTGATGAAACGGAGGCGGCTCCCGGCGAAACGGAGGCGGCTCCCGGCGAAACGGAGACAGCTCCCGACGAAGCGGAGTCGAATCCCGACGACTCAGGGGCGGAAAACGGCGGGTCCGACTCCGGCCAGCTGAACGCGATGATGAGCCTACTGGAGACCCACAACGACAAGTGGCGAGAGGGGGATGGTGACGCACGATACGAGGTCGACCTCCCGGACGGTGGCGTCGAAACGGCTCGCACCAAAGACGACGTGCGGGCGCTGCTGTTCCGAAACTACTGATCATGGGATTACTCACGCGCTTCCGCGAGTGGATCACCGGCCTCCTCGGCGGTTCGGAGCCGGCCGAGAGCAACGACTCGGGCGGCCCAGAGCCGGCCGAGAGCGACAGCGCTAGCGACACGGACGGCAACGAAGGGCTCGACCCGACAGCGGTCACCGAAGCGCGGTCCGACCCGACTGACGACGCCGTCGATGCGCTTCGAAGCGTCCGCGAGTCCGGGCCGCCAACGGGCCCCGACGGCGACGACGTGGACGATCCGGATGCTCCCGACGCGTCTACTCCGGACGCTCTTGACGCGTCTGACCCGAACCCATCGACCGACGACACGAACGGTTAGGGTTCCGGAGCTAGATACACGCAGTATGACCGACGATCACGGGTACGTTAGCCGGGCAATCGAACTCTCCACGGAGGCTGTTGAAGCCGGAAACACGCCGTTCGGGGCGCTGCTGGTCGTCGACGGCGAGGTCGTTCGAGAGGCGACGAACACGACGCGCACCGACGACGACCTCACCGCGCATCCCGAGTTGGTGCTTGCGCGGTGGGCCGGCCGAACGCTCGACCGGAGCGAACTCGCGGACTGTACGATGTACGCGAGTACGGAACCCTGCCCGATGTGTGCGACCGCGATCCACTACGCCGGAATCGACCGCGTCGTCTTCGGTGTTAGCGGCGAAACGCTCGACGCACTCACCGGGACCGTCGTCACTATCCCCGCCGCCGAGGTGATCCGTCGCGCCGGCGGCGACACGACCGTTGAGGGACCGGTCGCGACAGCGGAAGCGATGGCCGTCCACGAATCGTGGTATCCGGGCGATGACGACGATCGATCCGCGGAGTGAGCGACACGAACACGACCGCGGAAGGTACAAACCCCTCCGTGACGAACGATGGCATATGACAGCCTCGCTCGCGGACGAGCCCGTTGCGTCGTCAACTGATGATGACGAGCCCCTGACCCCTGAGGAGTACGAACCACTCCTCGGAGCGCTCGGCGATGCCTGGGAGGTAATCGATGAACACCACCTCGAAGCCGCCTATGGGTTTCCTGACTTCGAGACGGCGCTCGCGTTCACGAACGACGTTGGCGAACTTGCGGAAGACGAGTGGCACCACCCTGACATCCATCTCTCGTGGGGTGAGGTCGGCATCGAGATGTGGACCCACGACATCGGCGGGCTCCACCGATCGGATTTCGTGATGGCCGCCCGGATGGATCGCATCTACGACGACTACGACGGTGGCAGTTGATCGACGACCTCCGGGACGGTTCGAGGACGAGACGGCGCGGCAACGGACGCTTTTAAATCCCTGCCGGGGATAGCTACGTGTAATGAGCGCGAACGTCTTCCTGGTCCCGATCGACCCGGAGAACTTCGATCGAACGGTCCGGTCCACGGTTGATCTCACCGAGTACGACGGCCGCCCGGACGCACTCGCGGATGTCGACGAAGCCCGACTGTGGGCTGTCGCCGACGACAGCGGGAACGGCTCCACGTTCGAGCGGATGGAGCCGGACGACCTCGTCCTGTTTTATCACGAGGACGAGTACGTCGCCACCGCCCGGATCGGCCAGACGTTTGTCGACGAGGACCGCTGGGTCAGCGGCACGTTCTGGACCGCCTTCCCGACGACACGGGTGTACACCATCGAGTCGTTCACCCCCATTTCGGTCCCCAAACGCGGCGTCAACACGATATTCGACTACTCTTCGTCGTACACGCCCGGATTCATGCGCGTCGCCGACAGCCGCGTGACGCGCGACCTGTCGACAATCGAGTCCGCACTCGACGCGTACACGAAGCGGAACTCCGAGACCACGGCCGAAGCCTGAGTTCGGATCGCGGTCAGACCCGTTCCGCCGCGTCGACGAGAGCCTCGTACGCGGCCGCGTACCGTTCGGCGACCGTCTCCGAACGCCCTCGTTCCTCGCCGGAGAGCGCCGGAACTCCGACCGTCGCAAGCGGTTCTATCATCTCAGTCACCGCATCGGTGTGCTCCTCGAGCGTGCCCTCTCGGGCGCTTCCCGAGGCGACTTGTCGGGCCTTCGCGTAGCGGTCGCCGGCATAGATCCGTACCCGGCCGGGAGCGACGGTTGCGACCGCGTCGATGGCGACCGGCGCGTCACCCCCGATCGAGAGCGGCGCGGCCACGTCCGCGTACGACTCGATGACGACGGGGACCGACGCTCGGCCGATCCGGTCGGCGAGCCGATTGAATGCCGGGACGTACA
>CAYRWH010000143.1:0-5137 GCA_964427935.1 uncultured Halobellus sp.
CGGCGGTGACGCGTCCGGTGAGGACGGCGGTGACGCGTCCGGTGAGGACGGCGAGGAGACCGGTTCCGTCGCCGCCAGCGATGCCAATCCGGCGACAACGACATCGGCGTGGACGGGTGGTGGGAGACGCTGTGAACGCTGTGGGGATACAGTACAGCGGCTGTGGGGAGCGGAGGGAACGCTCGTCTGTCCCGAGTGTAAAGACTGGTAACTGACGCCCCGTGCTGCCGGCGTCCCGTCCCGTCCCGGAATCCAGCCCTTCTTGCCCGACCGTGAAGACTTAATACACGTGGTATACTGCCGTTAGTTGTACGACATATCAACTGCGGTTAACCGTCAATTTCATGAAATTAGTTCCGGACAGACCGTTCGATCGAACACCCAACGTCGTCGTCGGCCTGTATCTCGGCCTTGGGGCGGTGTCCGTCCCGATGCTCGACGTTCTCGTCAGCACGCTTGGAACCACTGGAGGCTGGACACCGATGTGGCTTCTCGGTGGGTGGTTTCTCGTCGGGTGCTCGTCCGTCTTCCTCTACGGCGCAGTGACGCGCCAGTTCCATCGGGCGACGGCCGCCCGTGCGGAGCTGGAAACGTCGAACCAACAGTTACAGGTTCTGAGCCGTGTGTTCCGACACAACGTCCGAAACGATCTCAACGTGGTACAGGGGTACGCCGATCTCCTAGATCGTCGACTGGACGACGACCGCAGCCGGGAGTGTCTGGAGACAATCCGGGAGACGACGGAGGACATCGTAGAGATGAGCGAGAAGCTCCGCGTCATCGAGGACGCCTCCAGCAAGCCGACGAACGACCGAGTCGATCTCACGGCGGTCGTCATCGAGGTCGTCGAGGAACTCAACGCTGATGAGGTCGACGTCGATATCGATCTCCCGGACTCCGCGTGGATTCGTGCCGACGATTCGGTTAGCTACCCGGTTCGCGAGGTGTTCGAGAACGCGATCGCCCACAACAACGAGCCGACCCGACAGGTTGCCGCGCGGATCGACAAGAACGGAACGACAACGTGTCTGGAAGTCCGCGACAACGGGCCGGGGATCCCCGCGGACGAGCGAGCGGTGCTTCGAGCCGAGGAGGAGACCCCCCTGTCTCACGCGAGCAGCATCGGGCTATGGCTCGTCAAGTGGATGTGTGAGCTACAGGGTGGGACGGTTCAATTCGACGCCGGCAGCGACGGAACGACAGTTCGGCTACGGTTTACGTCGGCCGACAGTCCGCGGATCGACGGCTAATCGTCGGAACACCGCCACGGTCGACGCCGGGTAGGGATGGACGCCGGGTAGGGATGGACGCTGAGCAGGGACCGATCCGCGGTCGTGATCAGTCGAGTTCGGTGATCGTGACCGCGTACACCGCACCGCAGTTCCCACACTCGACGTGAACGCCTCGGCTCGTCTCGCCTCGAGTGAACTCCGAGATGTCCTCCGAACAGGAGCACTCGAACTGAACTTTCATCAACGAGAGTACAGCCGGACCATATTTAAAATACGGTGATCGATTATCGGCGGTGATATCCGTCGCCGCCGGGCGATTCCTTGCTCTTAATTTGCTCTCCAAGAGGAGAAAAAAACGTTCTATGAGAGGTTCTTGATCTTCTCGACGACCGCGTCTGCGAACTCGCTCGTCGCGAGCTTCTCGCCGCCCTCGATCTGCCGGTGAAGGTCGTAAGTGACCTTGCCCGAGGAGATGGTCTCCTCGACGGCGTCACGGACGAGATCCGCGGCGTCGTTCCAGCCGAGGTAATCGAGCATCTCGCGACCCGAGAGGATCATTGCGGTGGGGTTCACCTTGTCCTCGCCGGCGTACTTTGGCGCGGAGCCGTGAACGGGCTCAGCGAGTGCGCGGCCGTGTCCGTAGTTGACGCCGGGTGCGATTCCCAGCCCACCAATCTGCGCGCCGGCAGCATCAGACATGTAGTCGCCGTTGAGATTCATCGTCGCAATAACGGAGTACTCGTCCGTCCGGGTCAACAGCTGCTGGAGCATGTTGTCGGCAATACGGTCGTTGACGACCACCGTCCCCTCGGGCTGCTCGCCGTCGTGCTCGTCCCACAACTCATCCTCGGTGAGCACGTCGTCGCCGTACTCCTCCTCCGCGACCTCGTACCCCCAGTCGCGGAACGCACCCTCGGTGAATTTCATGATGTTCCCCTTATGAACGAGCGTGACGGTGTCACGGTCGTTTGCGATTGCGTAATCGATCGCCTCCCGGATGAGCCGCTTGGAGCCGAACTCGGAGATTGGTTTGACGCCGATCCCGACCGGACCGTCGTGGATGACGTCGGCGATCTCCATGTCGTCTTCGAGGAACTCGCGTACCTGTTCTGCCCCCTCAGTGCCGGCTTCCCACTCGACGCCGGCGTACACGTCTTCGGTGTTCTCACGGAACGTGATCATATCCATCGCTTCGGGGTTCTTCACCGGCGATGGGACACCGTCGAGGTGGTAGGTCGGCCGAACGTTCGCGTACATGTCGAGCGTCTGGCGAAGCGCGACGTTCAGCGAGCGGAACCCCGCACCGACCGGCGTCGTCAGCGGGCCCTTGATCGCAACGCGGTGTTCACGAATGGCTGACACCGTGTCCTCGGGGAGGTTCTCGTCGTACTTCTCGCGAGCGGAGGAGCCGGCGTACACGCGCATCCACGCGATGGAGCGACCGGTTGCCTCCGCGGCGGCGTCGAGTACTTTCTGAGCGGCCGGCCCGACATCGGTGCCGATCCCGTCGCCGTGAATGATCGGGACGATTGGGTTCTCGGGGACGTTCAACTCGCCAGTCTCCTCGTCAGCAAGCGTGATCTGCTCCCCGTCGTCAGGAACCTCAACCTTATCGTAGCTCATAACGGCCGGGAGTTCTCCCACCGCCGTAAAGTGCCTGCCGTTTTCACTCCGTGCGGGGTGCCGTACAGTCGCCCTCCGTCCCGCCGACCACGTCCACGTCGTACTTCGTGGTCCAGCGGTAGCGCCGACCACCCCACACGAACGTTCGTCGTCCGAACGCGTACGCCAGCAGTAGTGGCGTGACGAGGACCGCAGGAGCGGCCAGCAGAAACGTTGGCCGTCGGAGTCCCGTGACCGCGTACGTCCCCGCCGAAACAAGGGTGAGCAGCCCGACGGTCGGGAGTGGGGCGACCAGACACGCCGCCGCCAGCACAACCGCGAGAACGGCGTTGAACGCGGTCGCTCGTGGCGCGTAGTGGCGAGTGATCCACACGAACCGGACGAATCGCTCCAGCGACCCACCGATAGAGCCGCCGGCAGGAACGAGCCGAGTGCGGTCCGCGGCAGTCACGGAGAGGTGTTCGCTCAGGGCCCCGTCGTCGCTGAGCGCACGACGGAGGTCCGCGAGAAACGCGTCCTCGTCGATGTCGTCACGCTCGAAGATCACGGCCCCACCCCAGACGATGCCGCCAACGGCGACAGGGAGGGTCCCGCCGATCAGGTAGGCGGGTTCGAGGAGGACGCCGAGCGGGTCGCGGCCGATGAACGCCGGTCGTTCCGTGGTCGGTCCCTGACGCTCGTAGTCGGCGTGGAGCCTCTCCAGCCAGTCCGGCGGGTGATGGAAGTCGTCGTCCGTCCAGACGATCCGGTCGGTCGTAGCCGCCTCCATCCCCGCCGCGATGGCGTTCGCCTTGCCGGAACAACCCGTCGGCTCGCCCGCGATGACGATCCGGACGTCATCCGGGAGGTCCTTGTCGTCGTTGCGGTCGGCGCGATCGGCGCGGTCCGCCACCGGGTCCGTCTCCGTGTCGCAGATCACGAGGAGCTCGTCGGCCGGCCCGAGCTGTCTTGCGACCTCGTCACAGGCGTCGGTCCACCGGATCGTCGGAAGGAGAAGGGTGGTCGGCGGAGGATTCACCATGTCCCGCGTTTCGGCCACCCGGATATAAAGACACGCGACCGAACAGAGAGTGATCGGAGAGAGAACGATCGAGAGACACGAACAGTCGACCGAAACGCGGTCAGGTGGCTTCTCCGCCGCTTTCCGGACCCTTATCAACGCCCCGTCGGGAGAACTGTTCATGCGCGTACTAGTCCACGGCGGCGCGGGCGGAGTGCCGGACGAGCCCGAACCGCGACAGGCGGTGCTCGATGAGGCGACGGAGACGGGTGTGGCGGCGGCGACCCCGCTCGACGCGGTCGAGTCCGCGGTCCGAGTTCTCGAAGCGAGCCCGCGGTTCAACGCGGGCGTCGGCGGCGCGGTCCAATCCGACGGCGTCGTCCGCACGGACGCCGGCGTGATGACGAGCGACCGGTCCATCGGCGCGGCCTGCTCGATGCCGGGCGTCGATGCCGCGGTGTCGGTCGCCCGCGTCGTCCGCTCGGAGACGCCGCATATCTTCGTCTCCGGAGAACACGCGGTCGACCTTGCGGACGAGTTCGGTGTCGAGACGGGCGTCGACCTGACCACCGAGGAGAAGCGCGAGCGATACGAGGCGGAGGATCCGCCCCAAGGTGGCCCGCGCGAGCACCTGGAGTGGCTGGAGACGCGGTTCGGCTCCGGCGACGATCAGGCGGGAGAGCGGTCGAAAGACGAGGCCCCCGACCACGACACGGTCGGCGCGGTCGCCTCCGACGGCGAGACGTTCGCGGCAGCAACCTCCACGGGCGGGCGGTCCTTCGCCTTGGCGGGACGGGTCGGCGACGTGCCACAAGTCGGATCGGGCTTCTTCTGTACCGAGGCCGGCGGCGCGAGCGCGACGGGTGCCGGCGAGGATATCGCGCGGGTGACGCTCTCGCGGCGCGCGGTCGACCATCTGGCCGACGGGCTCGACGCGCAGACGGCCGCCGACGAGGCGATACGCGAGTTCGAGGAGCGTACGGGCTCGGGCGCGGGCGTGATCGTCCTCGGCGACGAGACGGCTGGCAGCGCCTTTAATACGGACGGAATGCAGACGAGCATCGCTTATAGGTAATGCTGCGAGACGGGTTCGAAGCCCCAGCCGTTCACGTATAAATACGTGCCTGCGGGGTGACGCTGAAGACCTCCAAAGCCCCAGCCGTCCTCGGCGACTGCCCCTTTTGGTCCCACCCCGCACAGCACTGCCACCGCACCCCCCGCCTCCCCCGCCGCGTCGGTCGCCGGCGGCGCCCGACTCCCTCGCGCGGACTCCTCGCGCCCT
>CAYRWH010000144.1:0-5111 GCA_964427935.1 uncultured Halobellus sp.
CACTGCGGGGCGACGAGGAAAAACCCCGCCGGTACCGGGCCGGTTTGACGGTATCCAACGAGTCCGAAACCGGCGGTTCAAGCGGCTGGTCACCAGACGGGCGCGAGCAACAGCGCGACCGTCAGCGAGATGAACACAAGCTTCAACGCCGTGTTGACGACGATCACCTTCGTGCCGAACTCCGCGCCCCAGATCCCGTACTGGAAGGGAATCGATCGGCGGAAGGTGGAGACGGCAAACGAAAGGATACCGCCGATGAGCAGTGTCGCAACCGCAGTTCGTGGCGTGAACGTGTCCGCTAAAAGCGGTGCGATCGTCACGGCACCGGCGGTGGTATCGAGCGTGTACACCGCGATCACGGGGACCGAAGCTCCGGGCAGCCCGAGTAGCGCGGTGACCGGCTCGGCGACCCCCGTCAGCGACTCCACGTCGTAGTACGTGACGAGGGCGATCACGAGCGTGTAGACGACCGCGAGTCGAGGCACGATCCGCCGAAGCGTCTTCCAAGACTTCTTGCCAGCGTCACGAACGCGTTTCCGGTCGGTTCGGTCGTCCGCATCCGGCCCCGAGGCCTCAACCTCCGCGAGTGCGTCGCGGTCGACGTTGCGCTCGGAAAGGAGCAAGCCGCCGAGGACGACTCCGGTTATCGTGATCGCCAGCGCGATTCCGGCGCGTGCGGAGACATACAGCACCCCGGTCGTCGCCCCGAGGATCGGGATGAGAACTGGGACGTAGTAGGTGAACACGTGCTGGACGAACCCGAAGAACGTGTTGATAACGACGGCAACGAGGGTCGCGCGGTCGTCAAGCAGTCCCGACTCGCGGTACTCGGCGAGCGTTGCGTAGCCCGCGGTCGTCGACGCCGCGGTGGTTATGATTGCGGTGCCGACTTCGTCCGGGAGGTTCGCGGGACGGGTGAGCCAGCCGGAGACGCCCGCGACGTACCGGATCAGCCCGAAGGCGACGGCGACGTTGGCGGCGAAAACCCCAACCGAGATGAAAAGCGTGATCCGCGCGAGGCGAGGGGCCACGTCGGCGAGCAGGGCGACGAGTTCGGCAACGACCGAGTGCACTGTCGGCGGTACGGGGTCATCGACCTAATGCGCGTCGGAACTGGCGCGGCGGACTGGAGTCCGGCTCGTATCCGACCACGCGGGTATTATGCGTGTCGCCGTCGAATCAGCGGTCAATGGCACCCGCGGACGACGACATCTCAATAGCGGAAAAGCGCGTGTACGCCGGGAGTGCGGGGCGGACTGACGCGTACGTCGCCACCGGAATCGGCGTCGTCCGAGTCGCGCTCTCGGCCGATAAGATCGGCGCGTTCGAGATGGTCAGCCGTGATCCCGCCCACGACGTGGCGGTCCTCACCCGCGAGGACGGTCCCGACCGTGTCGGACTCGCGACTCCGGACGGGCTTCGCGTCGCACCCGTCGAGGACGACCCGGAGTTCGAAGCCGTCGCAACCGACTCGCTCGGGTCGGAACCGCTCGTCGCCGTCGCCGCACACGAGGGCGCGTTCCTCGTTGCCGGCGCGGAGGGCAGCATCGACCGCGTTGCGGTCGGCGATCGGCGCGACGCGAATGCCGACTCTGTCGGAGCCGTTACCGAGCCGCGTGCGATCGATGGCCCCCTCGTTGCGGCCGCGGACGGAGTTCACCGGGTAACCGGAGATGACCACACGGCTCACGCCCTCACCGCTGCCGGCCTCGACGACGCCCGCGATGTTGCGGCCTCTGGAACGCCCCTTGCCGCCGCCGACGGCGGTGTCTACTGGCTGGGCAACGGCTGGATGACGGCGGTAGCGGGCGACGCGACCGCAGTCGCCGCCGACGGCGACGGACACGCGACCGCAGTCGTCGACGGCGACCTATTTGTCCACGGAAGCGGTGCCGGCGAGTGGGACGGCGATACGTGGACTGTTACAGCGCTCCCAGTCGACGAGGAGCCGGTCGCACTTGGCTACGGTCCGGGAGTGGCAGTGGCCGTGACCGACGCCGGAACCCTCTGTGCCGACGCCGGCGACGGCTGGCGACACCAAGTCGTCGGCGTGCGGGAGGTGGCCGGTATCGCGCTCGCCGCGGTGGCGTGAATACAGGGATTGTGAGGGTGTTGCTCCCGACGCTGCTCGCGCAGGGTTCCTCAGTGGCGCACTCGCAGAATGGCTCGGCGTCAGTCGGTTCGCCATCGAAGCGGTCGGAACCGGGGTCTCTGCGATCGTCGCGGTTGGCGTGGGGCTCATCTCCGCGTACGTCGCGTTGGACCGTCTGGACGGGTATCGGATGAGCTGAACCGAGGATCTGCCATCATATCGGAGCCAGACGCGCGTACCCGCATCAACGTGTGAAAAACGAGTCGAGCGCCGAGAGTCCCGCGACGGAGCCGGCGACGAGGGCAACCGTCCAGACCGCAAGCCCGGCCGTGAGCCACCCGATAGTCGCTCGGTCGTCCGGACCGACAGCCGCCCCGACAATCGCCATGAGGTGAAGTCCGGCGAGCGGCGGCCCGGCGAGCGCGAGACCGACAAGCCCGTACCGCTCCGCGACGCGTCTTGCGCGCTCGTATCGGCCACCCGACTCGTCTGTGTCGGAGTCGCTTCCGGCGGGGTTGTCCGTATCCGAGTCGCTTCCAGCGGGAGTGTCCGTGTTGGAGTCCGATCGAGTCACCCACCAGGCGCGGAGGCGGTGTCCCGCGAGGACGATGGCGACGACGGCCGTGACGCTTCCTCCGAACGCCGCGAGTCCGGTGAGCACCGGATCGAAGCCGAGGCCGATCGCTACAGGGATCACGACGAACGGCTCTATCAGGGGAATCATCGCGAGCAGAAATATCAGCGGATAGGCGACGAATCCGCTCGTACCCTCAAGAGCGGTGCCAACATCAACGAAGGCGAACGGAGGGACCACCACATCCAGATTGAGAGGATGACAGACAAAAGCACCCGCGTTTGCCGACGCGTCGGCAGTGACGACGATCAGACGACAGACAGTGGGGTCAGCCGAGCACCGATCACGCGAAGGGAACGACCTCGGGTAGCGGGAGCATCGGAACGACGAACAAACCGACGATCGTCGCCAAGCCGATCAGGGCCGGAAAGACGACGAGTGCGAGGTTCGTCCCGCCGAGGACGCCGCCGAAATCGCTGGTCATCGCCGAGAGTCCCGGCGTGTCGCTAGACCGCAGCGCCGCAAGTTCCAGCCCGAACAGGATCACGGTCGCGGCCGCCGACACCATACAGAACGGACAGATCTCGCCGATCACGCCCACCTGAAGATAGACGAAGTACGCCGAGAACGCCACCCCGCTCGCCGTGATCGGCGTCAAGATCTTGATGATCAGCGGGTGACGGGTGTCGAACCACCACAGCGCCATTGCGATTGTACCTAGGTAGTAGAACGCGCCGAGTGTCGCCAGCGGGAAGCCGAACACGTACGCCCACGGGCTCGTGATAACCTCGATGCTGCCCTGTACGGGTGCATCAGCCGGTATCGCGGGTATCGCGAAGAGATGGATCGCGGTGAGCATCGTGCTCACGAGCCAGCCAACCACCGCGACTGCGGCGAATGCGCCAAACAGCAGGGAGACCCGCGAGGAGTACTCCCAGTCGTAGTCGAATCGGTTCGCCGTGTAGGTTCGTGTTCCCATACGAGACAATACTGTAGGTAGTAAATTAAGTGTTGTGCTTTTCTCCCAATACAACCTTGATAGAAAGCGCTGGCTGTCCTCCCAAACGGTATATAAAAGGGATGCGGCAGCAGTCAGGCGGTCTCCGCTGTGACCCACTCGCTTAAGTCGTCGCCGGCGATGAACCCTTCCGCCCGGCGTGCGACAGGCTCGCCGTCGACGAAGAGGACGAAAAGCGGTACGCTCCGCACGTCGAACCGTTCGACGAGTGGCGGGTCGTTCCGCGGATTCACGAGGCCCACGGCGGCGTCGAGCTCGCGAGCGAGGTTACCGAGGACGGGCTCCATGCTCGCACAGATCCCGCAGCCGTCGGTGTAAAACTCCACGAGCGCAGCGTCAGAATCAGTAATAAACCCGTCGAGCGCCGCAGCGTCCGCGAGCGACACGGGTCGATCCGGTGTCGCTGACGTAGACGCATCCAAGGCACCCGTATTGTCTTTCATATACATTATTGACTGTGAGAGGATATAAATGCGCTGGTGAGTATAGGAGCGTTGTGACGCTGTCGAAGTGATTGCGGCTCTCAGATTCTGTCCGTTGAGACGGTGTTCGTCGTGGGCGACGAACAAGTAGGTGGTAGTCGGGCGGCGTTAACAACCCCAGCCGTAGCTCAGTCGTCGCTCGGGACGGCCCCGGCGTCGGTGTCGCTCCCGCGACTCCGCCAGACGCCCTGGGCGTACGCCCCGATGAACATCCCGCCGATCGCATAGAGGATCGGCCAGTTGCCGACGCCGAGGCTGGCGTAGGCCGCGCCGGGACAGATCCCGGAGAGGCCCCAGCCGACGCCGAAAACGGAGCCGCCGACCAGCACGTTGCGGTCGAAGGACTTCAGCCGGCGACCGTACGTCCGTCCGGTGAGTGGTGCCGCCGTTCGAACCGCGGACAGCGTCCAGAACGCGAGCCCGGCGACGATTGAACCGCCGAACATCACGAATAGGAGACCGAGGTCGGTGAACGTCAGGAAGTCAATGACGACCTCCGGCCGCGCCATGTGGCTAAACCCAAGGCCGAAGCCGAACACCAGCCCCGAAACCAGGATCAGTGGCATGAACAACGGGTGACGGCTCACAATCCGACCCCCATTGCAGCGACGGCGTTGGCAGTCACAATCGCGACGACGAGGAACGTCGCCACGCCGACGAGCGACGTCCGGGAGACGGATCCGACCCCACAGATCCCGTGACCGGAGGTACAACCCTTCCCGATCCGGGTGCCGATCCCGACGAGGATCCCGCCGACGAACAGCCGCCAGACGGACACCTCGGTCGTCCAGCCGCTGTTCGCGATCGACCACGGGTCACCCTGATAGATCAGCGCGTAGATAGCCGCACCACCGATTATCCCGACGGTGAACACAACTCGCCAGTCCCGAGACGGACGGTACTGTTTGAATCGGTCCTGATCGGAGACGTACGACAGCGTCGACT
>CAYRWH010000145.1:0-5055 GCA_964427935.1 uncultured Halobellus sp.
ACGACCAATTCGACCGCGAATACGTCGTTCACGGAGACGGTGAGTACGCCGACGACACGATTCACGTGAACACCTGCGAGAGCCACGCGTCGCTGGCGCGACGGTGGCTCTCGCCGCATCGAGGCATCTCAAAAGATCGCCTCACACAGTATCTCCGAGCGTTCCAACTTAGACGAGAACTCTACCGCAAACCCGGACGAGAAGCACTCAAACACGCCGTCAAAGCTACTCTCTGAAATCAACAATGTGCTACATAAGAGCGATTGAACGCTCTTGTGTGGAATATTGTTGATGGCTTACTGCCTTGCGATTCCGGTCTGTCTTAGGTAAATTCTATTCTACATAGAGAGACGTCCAGATCGGTGGTTATAGCTACTCGCGAGAGTACCGCAACCGTATCAACAATCTCCTACGGGAGAGCGATTAAATAAACATCGTACGAGACGGCAGATTCCGTCGAGAAACGACCCCTGAGTCACAGCGATCAGGCCGTACAACCAGATGGGTTCGGGTGAGTAGCTCGAACGGTCAGTTTCGCGCGTTCTCGATCGCTTCGACCATCCGGCGCGCGTTTTCGGTGATCGTGTCGTATGAGTCGGCCTCGACGGCTTCGTCGGAAACGATCGCGCTTCCGGCACCGACGGCGACGGCTCCCGCCTCTACATACGCGGCCGCGTTCGTGGGACCAACACCTCCCGTCGGGACGAGAGGGACCTGTGACAGCGGGCCATTTATTGCCGCAACGTGTTCGGGCCCACCGGTTTTCGCGGGAAACACTTTCACGAACTCTGCTCCGGCCTCGTATGCTCGAATCGCCTCGGTCGGCGTAAACGCTCCCGACGCGGTAACCGTCCCGTATCGGTTACACGTCCGGATCACCTCGCGATCGACGGTCGGGGTCACGACGAACTCCGCACCGGCCAACTGGACGGCACGAGCGGTTTCAGCATCCAAGACGGTCCCGGCACCGATCGAAACATCGTCAAACACGTCGGATAGCCGTTCGATTATCTCTGTCACGCCGGGTGTATCCGCGGTGACTTCGATCGCGCCCACGCCACCATCCGCGACCGCTGTTGCGACATCGACCACGTTGTTCTGCGCCACTCCACGGAGTATCGCGATGACTCCGTTCTCCGTGATCTGATCTATTGGTCGGTCGATCATATGCGTGTGTTTCTCCGAATCCTCTTAACTTCGACCGACTCTGTTCGCCTACTCGGGCAGGAGGGGTTGACTGGAGCACGGATAACCGTCGTTTCGGTGCCCCCCCAAAGAGTCACTCCCGAAATGACTAAACGAACCGCTTTAGATGGAGTTACACGAGAGAACGCCAATGAGCGAGATCATCGACTACGAACTGTTCGAGGTACCGCCGCGGTGGCTGTTTCTGCGCGTGGAAACAGACGACGGAACGGTCGGTTGGGGTGAGCCGGTCGTCGAGGGGAGAGCAAAGACCGTCCGGACCGCGGTCGAGGAACTCCTCGATAATTACCTGCTAGGAAAGGATCCGAGTGCCATCGAGGACCACTGGCAAACGATGTATCGTGGAGGATTCTATCGGGGTGGACCGATTCTGATGAGCGCGATCGCCGGTATCGATCAGGCGCTTTGGGACATCAAAGGAAAACAACTGGACGTCCCGGTGTATGAGTTGCTGGGCGGTGCGGCCCGTGACCGCATTCGTGTCTATCAGTGGATAGGCGGAGATAGACCCTCTGAGGTGGCTGAGCAGGCGAAACAACAGATCGATGCCGGGTTTACGGCGTTGAAAATGAACGCGACCGAAGAGCTCGAACGTATCGATACCCCTGCCGCAATCGAGAGCGCCGTTACTCGTCTTCGCCGCGTTCGGGAAGCCGTGGGCGATAAGGTCAATATCGGTATTGACTTTCACGGACGCGCCTCGAAACCGATGGCCAAGCGACTGGTCAAGCGGCTGGAACCTCACGAGCCGATGTTCGTCGAAGAACCGGTTCTTCCCGAGCACAACGATTCGCTTCCAGAGATAGCATCCCACACGACGACGCCAATCGCGACGGGCGAACGGATGTTCTCCCGATGGGATTTCAAGCAAATCCTCGAGAACGGCGCGGTCGACGTGATCCAACCCGACCTCAGCCACGCCGGCGGGATCACTGAAGTAAAAAAGATCGCGGCGATGGCGGAAGCGTACGACGTCGCAATGGCCCCTCACTGTCCGCTCGGTCCGATTACACTCGCGGCTTGTTTACAGGTGGACGCGTGTTCTCCCAACGCGTTTATTCAAGAACAGAGTCTGAACATACACTACAACGAAACGACAGACGTAGTTGATTATCTCGCTGACCCGTCAGTGTTCGAGTATCGAGACGGGTACGTCCGGATCCCGGATACACCCGGTCTCGGCATAGCGATCGACGAGGAGTACGTTCGCGAACAAGCCCAAACCGACCACGACTGGCACAATCCCGTCTGGCGACACGACGACGGCAGCGTCGCCGAGTGGTGAAGCAGTCGAGGACTGATTCGGTTCTGGGTGAGTGTGTCTTGCTCCGATGATCACTCGCTCAGTTCGGTAGTGGTCATAGCGGTCGTAGCGGTGCGTCGTGACACCGGATGGCAGGATCGTAAGAATAGTATAGTTGAGTAGAAAATAGACGTCTGATGACGAAGCCCAAAAAAAACTACGTTAACGGTGAGTGGGTCACATCGGAGACCGGCGACACCGTCGGCGTTCAGAACCCTGCGAATCCGGATGAAACGGTTTCGCGGTATCAACAATCCAGCAGAAACGACGCCGAGGACGCCGTCAACGCTGCTGTCGGCGCACAAACGGAGTGGGCGAATACGCCGGGTCCCGAACGGGGGCGGATACTCCGTGCGGCGGGGACGAAACTCGCTGAACGAAAATCGGAGATAACCGATCTCCTCATCGCAGAGGAAGGGAAAGCACGAGCCGAGGCAGCCGGGGAGGTCCAGCGTGCCATAGATATCTTCTACTACTTCGCTACCAAGGCGTCTGACCTCGGGGGAACGGTTAAGGGTTCAAGCGGACGGAACACGACGCTGTATACGCGTAAGGAACCCGTTGGTGTCGCGGCACTCATCACACCGTGGAACTACCCGATCGCGATCCCGGCGTGGAAGCTCGCACCTGCGCTCGCCGCAGGGAACACGGCCGTTCTCAAACCTGCGTCGGCCGCGCCGGGGGTCGTTTTTGCGCTCGCGGAGGCACTGGACGATGCGGGGCTTCCGGACGGCGTGCTCAACGTCGTGACGGGGCCCGGTAGTTCGGTCGGCGCAGAGTTCATCAACAGCGACGGGACCGATGTCGTCTCCTTTACCGGCAGTAGCAAAGTGGGCGAGATGGTGTACGAACAGGCCACCGACGCTGGCAAGCGTGTCCAGACCGAGATGGGTGGGAAGAATCCGACACTCGTCGCCGAATCCGCGGATCCGGCCGAAGCCGCAGAGATCGTCGCGACGGGCGGGTTCGGAACGACCGGACAGTCGTGTACCGCGTGTTCTCGCGCGATCGTCCACGAAGACATCTACGAGGAGTTCGTCGATGAACTCGCCGATCAGGCGGAGTCGATCGACATCGGTCCTGGTACCGATTCGGAAATGGGGCCACAAGTAAGCGCCGCCGAGCTAGAATCCACGCTCGAATACATCGAGATCGCACAATCGGAGGGAGCAAGGCTCGTTGCCGGCGGCGAGGTCCCCGAAGGCGAGGACGTCGAAACGGGACACTTCGTCCAGCCGACCGTGTTCGCCGACGCCTCACCGGACATGCGGATCTCGTGTGAGGAAGTGTTCGGTCCAGTCATCGCCGTGATCAAAGTATCCGACTTCGAAGAAGGTCTTCACGTAGCGAATGACATCGAATACGGGCTCTCTGCGAGTATCGTTACCGAGGACCACACGGAGGCGAACCGGTTCATCGATGAGGCGGAGGCAGGCGTTGTGAAAGTGAATGAGAAGACGACCGGTCTGGAACTACACGTTCCCTTCGGCGGGTTCAAACGCTCGTCGTCTGAAACGTGGCGCGAACAGGGCGACGCCGGACTCGAGTTCTACACGATCGAGAAGACGGTCTACGACAACTACTGACCTCAGTTTCGAGCGCCCACTTTTGTCGTTCCGGCTCTATCAGAATCCGTAGAAACTGACATTTTTCACTCCTCCTGCGGTCAGTACAGACGCAGTAGTGAGTGATTTCGGGAGAGGCCTCGCAGTACGGTGTGGTAGGATTTATAAGTGATCTGGTGGTGTTGCTGGCAGGTGTTTATATGTCGTTGCTGACGCGGTGAGTGCGTCCAAAGCCCCAGTCGCTCGGTTATAAGTAATCGCCGGTAGATCGGCGGTGAACACCTCCAAAGCCCCAGTCGCGAGGACTCGCGCGCTTTGCTGCGCTCCTCGTCACTCGCGTTGTCGCCGGCGGCTCTGCCGCCGGCTGCCAGAGGAACCTTCGGTCCCTCACTGCTCGTTCCTGCGGTGCTTGCTACAGCGTGCTTCGCCCTCGCGACTGCCCCTTTGAGTCCCACCCCGCCCCGCAACCGCCCCGCAACCGCACCGCACCTCACGCCTCCCCAGCCTCGCCGAAACGGCGCTTATAACCGCTGTTCCGGGCTCCAGCGAGAATCGAAGATTCTCTGGCAGCGAGGGACAGAGTCCCTCGGGCAACCGGGCTTCGCCCGGTGACAGCCGGCGCGGAGCGCCGGCGACCTCGCGCCGTCGGTTCGCGGCTCTCCGAGCCGCTCACCGGGGCGCAGGGCGAGAGCGAAGCTCTCGCTAGCAACCGGCGGCGGAGCCGCCGGTGACGCCGATAGCATCGCTCGTTTATAAGTGGTCGGCGCTGCCGCTCATACCCTTTTAAATACGATCTCGTCGCCGGCGATCTGATATATCCACTCCCGGAACCGATTACTGAGCACTCCTCATCGATCGGTCGTTTCAGACAGTACTGTATATAAAGAATGGGATTCAACACCTATGAAAGCCTGCTAGCGCAACAGACCACGTCTGCGATACTATATTTTTCGCCGGGATCGATGCCGAGCTTGGTAACGA
>CAYRWH010000146.1:0-5043 GCA_964427935.1 uncultured Halobellus sp.
GGAGTGGGTATATCAGATCGCTGCCGACGAGATCGTATTTAAAAGGTGTATGAGCGGCAGCGATGGCCATTTATAAAACGGCGATGCGGTCGGCGCGCCCCGGTTCGCGCCTTATAAAGGCGCGAACCGACGGTGCGAGGGAGTCGCTGGCGCCGTATAAGGCGCCAGCGACGAGGCGGGGGAGGCGTGAGGTGCGGTTGCGGTGCGGGGCGGGGTGGGACTCAAAGGGGCAGTCGCGAGGACGAAGACGGGCGACGCAAGGACCGCAGGAGCGAACGTAGTGAGCGACGAGGACCGCAGCGATCCCATCGAGTCCTCGCGACTGGGGCTTTGGAGGGGTTCGCCGTCGATCCGCCAGTAACGATTTATAAGCGAGCGGCTGGGGCTTTGAAGGGGTTCACCCCATCAGCAACCACTTATAACCAGCCGCCAGCAACACCACGTCACCACTTATAAACAACCGATCACCCATCTCGATACACCCACTCCCGATATCGATCACGACGCATTCCCCATCGGTTGACTCTCGGCGATCCGCGGGAGTCGAACCAACATATTCACTATCGGGCATCACGAACCGGCGGCTATGAGCACGGACGACGTCTCTCGGCGTAGGTTCATGCGGACCGCCGGCGGCGCGGCGGCAACCGCCGGCGCAACTGCGGCCGCGTCGGGGACGGCCGCGGGACAGGAGGACGAAGACGAGGACGATGACAGCGGGGGCGAAGTCGAACCCGACTGGCCGAGCGGCGCGGAGGGGAACCTCGGCACCTACGAGGACGCCCGGGGACAGGATGAGGTGACAGTCACCGTCGGTGCGGACGACGACGGACTTGCGTTCGATCCCACGCTGCTGTGGGTCGATCCCGGCACGACGATCACCTGGGAGTGGACCGGCGAAGGCGGCGGCCACAACGTCGTCACCGTCGAGGGGCCTGCGGACCTCGATAGTGGCTCCCCTGTCGACGAGGAGGGGTATACGTATCAACACGAGACGACCGAGGAGGACGAGGGGATCACCCACTACGTCTGTACGCCACACGACGGCGTCGGGATGCACGCGGGCCTTGCCGTCGGAGATGAGGTCGACACCGTCGATGTCGGCGGTGGTGGCTCTGCGGGCGCGGTGTTCGTCCCGCAGGGGGCTCGTGCCCTCGGCATCGCGACGTTCATCGCGATGTGCAGCACGCTCGGATTGGCCTTCGTCTTCATGAAGTACGGCGGGACAATCACGCAGGACGAGACGTAGCGAACCGGTTGTAGGCTCTTTTAGCTCACTCCGCCGCGAGTTCGGTATACAGGTCCACGTATCGGTCGAGCACCGCGTCGTGGTCGTACGAATCGAACTCGGGCTCGGTGGGTCGGCGCTCAAGCTCGCTCACCGACACGAGTTCCTCTGCGAGCTCCGCGGGGCTCGTGACGAGTCGCCCCCGCGTGCGCCCCTCGACGAGTTCGTGAGCGCTCGAATCCGCCTGGTACTCGACGAGGCCGACGCAGCCGCACGCAAGCGCCAACAGAAGCTCCGTGGCAAACGTCTCCCACGTCGCCGTCTGTGCGAACACGTGTGTCCCTTTAAATATCGAGACGCGTTCCTCGACGGAACAGTCCCCGAGAAACGAAACGCGGTCAGCGATCCGGAGGTCCCGCGCGGTCGACTCGACCCGCTCGCGCTCGGGACCGTCGCCGATCACGGCCGCAGTCCAGTCGCGTCCGCGGATCTCCGCGAGCGCGAGCAGGAACGTCTCGACGTTCGCGTGCCGGTCGAGCCGCCGAGAGTAGACGGCGTCGAATCGGTCGTCGACGGGCGCGTCGGCGATCAGGTCCGTATCGATGCTCTCCGGAACGACCCGCACCGCGGACCCCGCCGCGCCGTGTTCGCGGACCCGCGTCTTCGTCGTCCGTGACGGGGTTGTGATCGCGTCGGCGTCACGCGCGAGCAGCCGGTATCCGCGTCGAGAGTCCGCCGGGTGGTCACGCCACCAGTCGACGAGGACGGGCGGACCGCGGAGCCGCCGTGTGACCGTAGCCGCTAACGCCGGCATCGACGGGCTGTTGACCGCGTGGACGATATCGGGGGCAACGCGCCGGACTGCCGCCGGAAGCCGAGCGGCGAAGACGGCCGGTGCCGGGTCGCCGACGACTGCGCGGTAGGTGAACCCGTCCGACTCGAACGTGTTGGCGTTGCCGCCCCACCAGCGCGCACACAGCCACACAACATCGTGGCCGCGATCGACGAGACCCCGAGCGACTCGCCGCGTTCGTGCTCTGGCCGGCGTGACGCCGTGTTCGGGAGTCAAAAGCGAGACGAACGCGACGCGCATACGCCGACCGGACGCCCGGCCCGAATAAAAAGACACGGCATCGCCGTCGGAGGAGTCGGGCGGTCGACACCGAGAGGGACAGGGGGTCGACACTGAGCGAGGCGGTCGATTGACACCGAGAGCGACGGGGGTCGTCTGCCGAACCGGTCGTCTGCCGAACCGGTCGTCGAGTCCGTCGGAAACTGGTTCCCCCACCCGAAACGGTTTCACACCGGCGACGGAATCGGGCGGTATGCATCGATACGACATCGAACGCTACCTCAACGTCCGGAGCGCCGGGGGCGCGGACCTCGGCCCCGGTGGCCGACTCTCGTTTCTCCTCGACACAACCGGTACGTCGCAGATCTGGTCAGTCGACGGACCGCTGGAGTGGCCCGAACAACACACCTTCTTCGAGGAGCGTGTTACTTTCGTAGACTCCTCGCCGGAGTACTCGGAGGCCGTCTTCGGCATGGACGAGGGCGGAAACGAGCGCGCACAGCTGTATCGACTCGACTTCGAGTCCGGTCAGATCACGGATCTCACCGATCGGCCCGAGGCGAAACACCGCTGGGGGGGCTGGGATAGCGCGGGCGAACAATTCGCGTTCGCTTCTAACCGGCGTAAGGAGTCGGTGTTCGACGTGTACGTACAGGGACGCGACGAGACGGGTGACGATGCCGAACTCGTCTACGAGGGCGACGGCTGGCTCTCGGTCGCCGGCTGGTCGCCGAGCGACGACCGACTGATCGTCCACGAGTCACACTCCTCGTTCGACCACGACCTCCACACGCTCGATGTTGCCACCGGCGAGTTGACCCACCACACCCCCCACGAGGGTGACGTACGGTACAGCAGCCCCGAGTGGGGACCGGACGGCGAATCGATCTACCTCGTTACCGACCGTGAGAGCGACACGCTCCGATTAGAACGGCTCGACCTCTCGACGGACGAGTTCACCGTCGTCGCCGGGGGCGGCAAACACACCGACGAGGCAAGCGCGCCCGACGAAGCGGAGGCGTCGAACGGTGTCGCAAGCGCAAAGGCGGGCGCGGACGGCTGGAACGTCGACGGCGTCGCAATCCACGAGGAGTCACGTCGGATCGTCTACTCACGGAACGTCGACGGCTACACCGAGTTGACGGTCGGCGAGCTGGTCTCGCCACACCGGATCGACGAGTTCCCGGCGCCGGAGCTTCCGGACGGCGTCGCCGGCGGCGTGAGCTTCGGTCCTGACGGCGACCGGTTTGCGATCACCGCGACGGGAAGCACGACGAACGCAAACGTCTACGTCGTCGACGCGACCACGGGCGAGGCGGAGCGATGGACCAACGCCTCGACGGCGGGGATTCCGCGGGAGACGTTCATCGAGCCGGAGTTAGTTCATTACCCCACGTTTGACGGGCGAGAGATCCCTGCGTTCTTCTCCGTTCCGGAGACCGAGACGCCCGAAGACGGGTACCCTGTTGTCGTCGACATCCACGGTGGACCCGAATCCCAACGGCGACCTTCGTTCGGCTCCGTGAAGCAGTACCTACTGAACGGCGGGTACGCGGTCTTCGAGCCGAACGTCCGTGGATCGTCGGGATACGGAAAGGCGTACTCCGGGCTCGACGACGTCGAGAATCGGATGGACTCCGTCGCCGATATCCGTGCCGGCGTCGAGTGGCTCCACGACCACCCGGAGGTGGACCCCGACCGGATTGTCGCGATGGGCGGGTCGTACGGCGGATTCATGGTGCTTGCCGCGCTGACGGAGTATCCCGAGCTGTGGGCCGCCGGCGTCGACATCGTCGGCATCGCGAATTTCGTCACCTTCCTCGAGAACACCGGCGATTGGCGTCGTGAGCTACGAGAGGCAGAGTACGGTTCGCTCGCGGATGACCGGGAGTTCCTCGAATCGGTCTCACCGATCAACAACATCGAGTCCATCGAATCACCGCTGTTCGTCCTTCACGGCGAGAACGACCCACGAGTCCCCGTCGGGGAGGCGGAACAGATCGTCGAGGAGGCCCGCAAACAGGGCGTTCCCGTCCGGAAGCTGATTTTCGAAGATGAGGGACACGGCTTCTCGAAGCTAGAGAACCGCATCGAAGCGTACCGCGAGATCGTAGATTTCCTCGCCGAACACGTCTGAATCCGCGCGGACGGAGGAAGCTTCCGTAGCGACTCTCGGTCGTGGTCGGGGGTCGGTCGATTAGTCCCAGTCCGGGCCGAAATCGGGGTTCAGCCGGCGGTCGGTGCGGTCGATCGCGTCGATCGCCGCGACATCCTCGTC
Organism: uncultured Halobellus sp.; assembly: GCA_964427935.1. Lineage (GTDB taxonomy): Archaea > Halobacteriota > Halobacteria > Halobacteriales > Haloferacaceae > Halorubrum. The sequence goes on from CAYRWH010000146.1 coordinate 4,579, forward strand.
ATCTAATTCGAGGTCGAGACTCGCAAGGTTATCGCGGATGTGGTCCTCGCCGGTCGCCTTCGGGATCGCAGTCACGCCTTTCTCCCGGAGCCACGCGAGGCTCACCTGTGCCGCGCTGACCGCGTGTTTGTCCGCAATCTCGACGACCTCCGGGACGTCGAACACGTGACTACGTGCCAGCGGCGAGTAGGCGACGAGTTCCATATCGTTGGTGTCGGCGTACTCGCGGAGGTCTGCCTGCGGAAGTAGCGGATGCATCTCCACCTGGTTCGCAAACGGGGTTTCGCCGAGCGCGTCTGTCGCGGCGTCGAGGTGTTCCGGCTCAAAATTCGAGACGCCGATCCGGTCGATCAGCCCGTCATCACGAAGCTCCGCGAAGGCCGGCAAGGTCTCAGCGGGGTCGTACGCCCCGGCCGGCCAGTGGACGTACATGAGATCGACGCTTTCGACACCCAGTTTGTCGAG
>CAYRWH010000147.1:0-5027 GCA_964427935.1 uncultured Halobellus sp.
CTCGGGCATCTGGTCGTAGACGCGCTTCATCCGCGGGGCGAACTTCGAGACGATGGTCCCGGGGACGATCATCACGTCGGCCTGCCGCGGCGAGGCGCGGGGGACTCCACTCCCGAACCGGTCGAGGTCGTGTTTCACCGCGTAGGTGTGCATCATCTCGATACTACAGCAGGCGATCCCGAACTGTAGCATGAACATCGAGGAGCCACGACACCAGTTCAGGAACTTGTCGAACTTGGTGAGAATAAACGGCGAAGAGCCGAACGCCTCACGGAGCCGAGAGTTGAATCGGTCTCCCTGCCCGGTCATTCGGGCGTCCCGGGTTTCGGTTACGACACGCGATTCGTCGGTGATGAAGGGTTGATCGCTGCTCATTAGTTTAGGTCACGCTCCGTCTTTCTGCTGGCCGCACGGGGGCTTCGGGTCCACTTAACTGCGCCCGTCCGCCACGCCCAGACGAGTCCAATCGCGAGGATCCCGACGAAGGCCAACATCGGCCACAGCAGGTCGATCATCGGGACGCCGCCCTCGATCGCGGGTCGGTAGATCACGACCCACGGGAACAACAACACGGTCTCGATGTCGAACACGACGAACAACAGCGCGACCATGTAGTACTGAATGTTGAACCGGATCCGCGTCGTGCCCGTCGGGGTCTCGCCGGACTCGTAGGTGGTACTTTTGCCGGTCTCAGGCACGCTCGGACGGAGCAACGCCGACACGGTCATCATCCCGATGGGGATGAGCAGGCCGACGGCCGCCAAGGCGCCGATCGCTATCCAATCGCTCATATAGGTCTCCGTAACGTGCTGGGGTTTGGACCGCCCCCTCATAAGCGTTGAGACTCGTACGTGTACACGCGCTGTACGGGCGAGGACGGTCATACGCGCAGAGACGACCGAAACGAGAAGCGATGGTCTCCGAGGGTTCTACCAGTCGGCTGTTCAGAGACGCACTTGTTCGCCGGGAGCCGGAAGCGAATCCGGTACCGAGAGCTCGGTTTCAGTGGTTACACCGGCTTCCGTCGTTATCGTTACCACCGCGTGATCCCCAGGTCCGAGCGCCTCAACGGGGAACCGTATTTCGATTCGGTCGTCAGACGCCGACAGCGTCGACGAGTCCTCGGCGTTAATCGGGACAGTTACGAACTCGCCGGATGGAAGCTCGTCGGGGTCGAGTCCGTCCTCGCTTGAGAACCCATGCGTGAGCCCGCGGTGATCGGACGCAGAGGTCACCTCGACGCTCGTCTGCCGCAGGTCGATCTCGTCAGATCCCGGTGCGGCGGCAACGACGATACGGGCAGCAGAGAGGGTATCGTCGGATCCGACGGTTCCGACCGCGTACATCACTTCAATTCGGTCGGTAGCAACCTGACTCGATTCCTCGCCGGTCGCGTCCGGCGAGAAGGAGTCCCGAACCCGCCAGTCGTCACCCGACTGGACCGTGACGAACCAGGCGTCCCCGAACCCCTCCTCCGCATGCTCAACAGTGAGGAACACCAATGCGATCTCGGCATCGTCTACCCCCTCGATCCGGCGGTCGGCGATCACGTCGCCCGGGCCGTCGTACCCCTCTATTTCCTCCGCGGCACGCCGGTCGACCGTTCGGATCTCAACGTCGACCGGCTCCGAGGACGTCGACTCGGTGTCGAGGTCCTCGTGGAGAAGCCGTTCCTGTGTGTCAGCGTTGCCGTCACGAACCGCCTGTACGTAGGCTCGAACCGCAGACTCCGGGCCGGCCTCGTCTTCGTCGTCTCGTTCGTCGGACGATCCCCTCCGGTCGTCTCGACTATTCCCCTCGTGGCTGTCATCGCTCCCAAAGTCGTCAAGCTGGTCGTCGACCGTTTCCGAACAGCCAGCCAGCCCGACCGCGGCGAGCGTTCCCACACTTCCGAGTAGTCGTCGTCGCTGCATGTGCGAATCGAGTCGGACCTCCGAGCCTAATACTACCGGTCGAGTTACCAATCATGATAACAAAGCGATAGGACCCGGGAGGCGTCGAGCCGTGAGTTGTACGGCGGAGCGGACGAGAAACGTCGTCACTCGCTGTCCCGCTCGCGGAACCCGTCGATGCCGAGGTCATGGAGGGCAGCAGAGACGTTGGCAACGCCGCCTTTGAGTTCCTCGTGGTACGTCACCAGTCGCTCCTCGATCACGTCGTGTTCACGCGAAAGCACTTGCGCGGCCGACAAGCCGGCGTTGAAGGATTTGCCCGCGTCGACGGCGACGATGGGCGCACCGGTCGGCATCCCAATCACGGAGTCGACGGACTTCTCCTGTACCGGCACCCCGATGACGGAGATTGGGTACGCGATGGACGCGGTCATGTTCGGCAAGTCAGCCGATTTTCCGCCCGCACCCGCGATGATGACATCGATCCCCCGCTCCGCCGCGGTCTCCGCGTACGCGTACATGAGTTCTGGCGTCCGGTGAGCAGAGACGACGTAGCTCTCGAACGTGAACCGCGCGGTTGGCGGGTCGGCGAACTCGGTCTGCTCCGCGAAGCCAAGTTCGCGAAGCGCGTCGTACGCGCCCTCCATCGTTGGAAGGTCAGAGTCCGACCCCATGATGATCCCGACATCGGGCGTCGTCTCCGGGTCGGCGTCCGCCGCCGCCTCCGCCTCAAGTCGCTCGATGAGGTCCGCGACCGTGGTCATGTCACTGGCAACGTCCGGCGTCTTATAAGTCGTTGCGGCTTGGAAATACGGTATTTCCACCCCTGTCGATGGCGAGGCTGATGTATATGCGATACTAGTGCTGTGGCGCGCGCCTCCGAGCGGCCGATAGGCCGCGAGTAGGGAGAGACCGAAGGTCTCTCTGACAGCCGGCGGCAACGCCGCCGGCGAGAGCGTCGCGCGAGGTCGTCGGGCGTCGCCCGACTGCCAGAGAATCTTCGATTCTCGCTGGAGCTCGGAACGGCGCTTACAAGCGCCGTTCCGGCGAGGCTGGGGAGGTGTGAGGTGCGGCGCGGTTGCGGTACTGGGTGGGACTCAAAGGGGCAGTCGCGAGGAGGGCGCAGGTGACGCAAGCACTGGAAGGAGCGAACGCAGTGAGCGACTGAAGCGCGCAGCGAGCGTGCGCCCTCCTCGCGACTGGGGCTTTGGACGTGTTCGCCGTGGCTCCAGCGGTCATCACTTGGGCGTTGAGAACAGTCACCATACTCGCAGCGACTTATATATCGCCGCCAGCAACACGGCACGGTTGTATATATACAGCCGATCACTCAGAGTGGTATGGTCACTCCACACCCTAATGAAGCTGATTGTATATAAACCGGATATGAATGACGGACAGTCGGACTTGCCCGGCGTTCCGGTACGGGGTATCTCGGTTGCCTCCTCCACCCCGCGACCCGACGAGCGACGGACGTCCGGCGGTGGGCTGCTCGCTTCCGCGCCTGACCCGTTGTCGCCGACGAACCACGACGGACCGCTCCTGCGAGCGGGCGCCGTGGACCGCTGTCCCCGGCGGACGAGGCTTCCACGTTGGCTCTCGAGGCCCGTGCCGGTCTGACCGGACGTGCCCGATGTTCGGTCCCCGCTAAAGACTACCTCACGGGTTACGAGCGGGGCCTAACCGCCCGACCTAGTCCGGTTTTTAATACACCGGTTGCGCATAAGGGCCTTTCGTTCGACGGCGAGCGTCGGGTGTCGACGGGGCCGAGAGCGCCGCATCCGCGGACCTCAGGTGAGCAGCTCTCGGGCGTACACTCCAGCAAGCGCCGGCAGCGGAAGCGTAGCGGCGATCACCGCGGGCGCGTGCCACTCCAACCAGCGGTACTCCGCAAACATCCTGGTCGGGTTGATCGAGAGGTACCACAGAACCGCGAGCAGTGGCGTGACGGCCGTGAGCACGACGAGTGCTCCCGCAAGGGTACCCGGATCGACGTTGCCACGCTCGACAGAGGCGAACACCACCGCGGTCAACAGCGCGAACAACGCAATTCCCCACGCGCCGACCGGTCCGGCCGCGTAGTAGTCCGCTATCTCCCTCCCGAATCCCGAGACAACGGCGTACGGCGCGAGAAGCAGGAGCACGCTGGCGACGCTGGCGACGATCCCCGCCTGACGCGAGCGCGCACGAACGTTCATATCAGATAATCGCGGACCGATCCGGTAAAAGGCGCGGATCCGAGGCGGCGTTGACAGCACGCGACCGTCCTCGACATCAAACAGGCGACCGTCCTCGACCTCGAACGGGCGGTCGTCCCTAGCCTCGAACGGGCGGTCGTCCCCGACGGGCACGCTTATCAGCATCCTGACCGAACGATGGGTTATGAGCCTCAACGTGGAGACGCCCGACCCGCCGGAGCTCCGGGAGGTCGATCCGAACGAGTACGACGACGCGGAGGTGAGCGGCGGCGAGTACCGCCGGGACGAGCTAGAGGCGTTCCTCCGTGAGGGTGCGTGGGAGGAGGCGTTCACGCAGTGGGCCCGCGGAAGCGATCTCGACGCGGAAGAGTGGGCAGTAGTTGAGGAGTTGGAACTCGTCTCACGATACGACTTCTTTTGGGACGACTTTGCGGATCGGGTTGGCTATCACGCGCCCGGGCTTCCTGAAGACTGGAAGGAGCGTGACCTCCATCCTGGGCTGGACTCGTGGGGGATGGTCTCCGGGATCAACGCCGGACTCACCGAACTCGGCCAGATCGCCTGTGAGGTGCTCAAAGAGGAGTACATCGACTGGGAAGCGGAGTACGAGGCTCCAGACGACCTGCCGGAGTTCGACTGAAACAAGAGCTGGGTCGTCTGGGCGTGGGAACCCGGTCCGCCGTATTCAAATACGCGGGCGGGGACATATCTTGTATGGAGCAGATTGACGACCAGTACACGCCTGCCGACGTCGAATCGGCAGTCGAGGAGTACTGGGACGAGGCGAACGCCTACGAGTCAGCAAAGGAGGCACACGCCGACGACCCGCCGTTCTTTTTCGTGGACGGGCCGCCGTACACCTCCGGACAAATGCACCTCGGCACGGCGTGGAACAAGACGCTGAAAGACGCCGTCATCCGCCACAAGCGGATGACCG
>CAYRWH010000148.1:0-5016 GCA_964427935.1 uncultured Halobellus sp.
GTGTCGGACCACTGCTGCCACGGCGGAAACAGCCCAAGACGGTCACAGATCGCGTCAAGTCGCTCGTCGAGGTCGTCGATCTTGTCGGTCTTGTTCACCGCGACGATCGGATCGACGCCGACCTTTTCAAGGAACCCGAACATCTCCACGTCGTGTGGAACGTTCCCCCGTTCTGTATGCCGATCGATGATGTCGACTGCGCTTTTTCCATCGAGGACGACGACTCCTGTCAGGATCCGGTCAGCGTTGTCCTCGACGTACCGGACCACGTCAGTCTTGATTGCTTCACGGCGATCACTCTCGACGCCGGACATGAACCCGAATCCCGGCAGATCGGTGAACATGAACGACTCACTGACCCAGTCATAGTGGTTCGGCTGGCGGGTAACACCAGGTTTGCCGCCGGTCGAGAAGTCGTGGCCAGTTAGCTCGCGCATCACTGTGGACTTGCCGACGTTCGATCGTCCGACGAGGACGACCTCCGCGTCGCGGTCCGGCCGGTCTTCAAACATACTCCCATCTGGACGCCCAACCCGGTTAAAAGGCGCGTCGCGGGCGCGGTAGCGAACACGAGCAGTCCGTCTGTCTCCGGTTCAACCGCCGCTCTGTCCCCGAATCGTTTACCCGTCCGCTGGTCGGACGATCTGTATGGAAAAGAACGCAGTTCGCGAGGCCGTCTGGGACGCGCTTGAGGCTCGCGGCGAGGCACGATTCCCGTTCCCGCCACACGGCCGGATCCCGAACTTCGCCGGCGCGTCGGAGGCGTGTACCCGACTGACGAACACGGACGTGTGGACCTCCGCGACAACGGTGAAAGCCAATCCGGACGCACCACAGCTCCCGGTCCGACGGGCCGCCCTCCGCGCCGGGAAGACAGTGTATATGGCCCAGCCGCGGCTCCGCGATCCGGATCCGTTTCTCCGACTTGATCCGGACGAAGTCACGGATATCGACGAAGCAACGACGGTCTCGGGCGTGTCGAAACACGGCATCCCGGTCGCTCCCGAGACTGTCCCACACGTCGATCTCGTCGTCTCCGGATCCGTCGCGGTGACGACCGAGGGTGCCCGAATCGGTAAAGGCGAGGGATACAGCGATCTGGAGTGGGCGGTCCTCCGCGAACTCGACGCGGTCGATGACGAAACGACGGTCGCCACGACGGTCCACGAGAGTCAGGTCGTCGATGGCCCTGACTCCCCTATTGAGGACCCCGAAAGCCTACCGAAACCCGACCAACACGACGTTCCGATTGATCTGATCGTTACTCCTGACCGTGTCGTTCGACCCACAAGAAACAGGCCCCGGCCAGCCGGGGTCGACTGGGACCTCCTCGACGAGGAGACGCTATCGGAGATTCCGGTGTTGGCGGAACGCGCCCCGAACGAGCGCTAAGCGGTAACATGAACACACCGAATCCAAATCCTTGGAACACTTTCGACTCTTCACTTCGTTCGTCGCAGAATGATGGGCGCTGCAGGATTTGAACCCGCGACAACTTGGTCCGAAGCCAAGCACTCTATCCAGACTGAGCTAAGCGCCCGTACGAATGGATTCACGCTAATACTTTTAACTCTCGCGATCCCGAGTGATTGTCGGCCCGACCACGCCTTCGATCGGACAGTCGCGAGTACGCTTGTCCGAAGCGTAAGTGACCATCGACCGGCGATCAAAAAGAATATTATTCGTACCGGGAATGTTATTGATAGCCGATGTATTCCGGTGGGGCGGTACGTCCGTCGAACGTCCGCTATGAGCTCGCTTGCCAGCGGCTGAGGTACTCCTATGTATGACCTACGCCCCCACCTCGACGCAGAGGTGGAACCGGGAACGAGCCTGCTGCTGACAGGTCCTCCGCTCACCGGAAAGCGATCGCTTGCGATGGATGTGCTTGCGGCCGGCACTAACGCAGGCGACGGGGCAATCGTCGTCACCACGAAAGACGGTGCCGATCGCATCCTAAAGGACTACGAGAAGCGGACCCCATATAACGGAAAACCGGTCGCTGTCGTCGACTGTGTTACCCGCCAGCAGGGCGTCGGTGACGTTCGTGAGGACGACCGGATTAAGTACGCCTCTTCGCCCGTCGATATGACCGGGATCGGGATCAAGCTCTCCGAGTTTCTTCAGGCATTCGGTGACCGCGGGATCGACCGCAACCGGATCATGGTTCATTCCCTGTCGACGCTGCTGATGTACTCGGATCTCCAGACTGTCTTCCGATTCCTCCACGTGTTCACCGGTCGAGTCCAGAGCGTGAACGGGCTCGGACTGTTCAGCATCGACTCGACCGCCCACGACGAACAGAGCCTCAACACGATCAAACAGCTGTTCGACGGGATCGTCACGCTCTCGGAGGATGACGAGCCCGATATCCGACTCGCATAGGGGGCCACGCTCGTCGACCCATTCGCTGCTCAGAAGGATTTAGGGAACTTCGTCACGGAGTCTCACGCGTGCCCATTACTGATGACTCCGGACTCGAGCGCGCGCTCCAATCCGACACAATCGCCGTCGTTGGCTGTTCGACGACACCCGGGAAAGCAGCTCACGACGTTCCCGCGTATCTTCAGGACCACGGATACCGGGTTGTTCCGGTCAATCCGTTCGCCGACTCCGTCCTCGGCGAACACGCCTACGACTCGCTCGGGGATGTCGAGCCGGCGGTCGACCTCGTGAACGTCTTCCGACCCAGCAGCGAGGTACCCGATATTCTCGAAACAGTCCGCGAGCGACACGCGGACCGTGGCGACGCCGGGATCGCGTGGCTCCAACTCGGAATCCATCACGACGATGCGGCAGCAGCCGCTGAAGCGGCGGGAATCGACGTGGTACAGGACCGCTGTATAAAAGTCGAACACCGGCGACTCCGGTCCTAAAAGGGTCCGTGAGTCAGCCGGTCCACTCCTCGAACGAGCGGTAGACGCCCTTCGAGAGGTAACGCTCCGAGGAGTCAGCGAACACGGTAACGACCGCATCGTGGGGCGCATCAATCTCCCCGTCAGCGATATCACGGGCAACGCGTTTGGCCGCGATCGAGTTGGCTGCGGCGGAGGAGGCGACGAGTTGCCCCTCCTCGCGGGCGAGTCGAGCCATCTCCTCGTGAACCTCCCGATCGGGGATCGCATGAACGTCGTCGACGAGGTCCGGGTCAAACAGCTCGTTTGTCTCGATATCGTGGGTGCCGATCCCCTCCGTTTTGTACTCTTCGTGTTCGACATCCTCACCGAAGAACTCCCGATAGGCCGACCCCGCCGGCTCGACGGCGACGACGTGGGTCTCAGGGTCCTGTTCGCGGAAGTACTTCGCCATCCCCATCAGGGTTCCACCGGTGCCGCAGCCGGCGACGACCGCGCCGACTGCGCCGTCGAGCGCTTGGGCGACCTCGGGAGCGGTGGTCTCGTAGTGGGCCTCCGCGTTGAGCGGGTTCGAGAACTGCTGGGGGACCACCGCACCGTCGAGTTCCTCTGAGAGCTCGTGTGCGCGCTCAATTGCGTATCCCATTCCGTCTTCACTCGGCGTGTTGATCACGTCGGCGCCGAGCGCGCGCATGAGCTGTTGTTTCTCGACGGAGAACCGTTCCGGGACAACAAACACAGCATTAATGTCGAGCTGTTCGGCTGCGACTGCGATCCCAATCCCAGTGTTGCCAGCAGTTGGCTCGATGACGGTGCCGCCGGGATCCAGCGTTCCGTCTTCGAGCATGCGTTCGAGCATGTACTTCCCGATCCGGTCTTTGATGCTTGCGCCGGGGTTGAACGACTCCAACTTCGCGTATACCGGGACCGCGTCCGGCGAGTCGTGAACGCGGACGAGGGGTGTCTCCCCGATGGTCTCCAACACTGAGGAGAGCGGCTCGCGATGCTCGGTCATGTTGTGGCAACAGTTGCCGGTCGGTTTGTGCCTTTCCATCCCGGGTATTCCGGGCTCCGACATCGCGATGACAGCGGATACGTCACGATCGCTCCGGGGTCATCAGGGGGCCGTTCGGGACTGGCGCGACGACTCCGCGGGCCGGACGGATCGAACAACACTTATGCCGTTCGTCCGGCTTCCGAAAGGTATGAGCGAGACCGATGCGCAGGCCGACGTGACGGTCGTCCTCCCGGACGGATCAGAACTTTCCGTACCGTCCGGGTCGACAGTCGAGGACGTTGCCTACGAGATCGGCCCCGGGCTCGGTCGTGACACGGTCGCGGGCAAGATCGACGGTGAACTCGTCGAGAAGCACGCCCCCGTCCACGACGGCGCGCGGATCGAGATAGTTACTGACCAGTCCGACGAGTACCTACAGGTGCTCCGGCACTCAGCCGCACACGTCTTCGCGCAGGCGCTCCAACGGCTTCGTCCGGAGGCAACGCTGACGATCGGTCCGTACACGGACGAGGGGTTCTATTACGACGTGACCGACGTGGACCTCGACGAGGACGACCTCCGTGAGATCGAGTCGGAGATGGACGCGATCATCGAGGCGGACTACGACATCGAGCGTGTCGTTCGGTCCCGTGAGGAGGCAGCGGATATCTACGCGGACAACAAGTATAAACGCGAGATCCTCGACGAGGAGGCCTCGGGCGAGGAGGTCACCTTTTATCAACAGGACGGCTGGCAGGACCTCTGTCAGGGGCCACACGTCGAGTCGACGGGAGATGTCGGGGCAGCGACGCTTCTCAACATCTCTTCGTCGTACTGGCGCGGCGACGAGGACAACGACACCCTCACGCGGGTGTACGGGACCGCGTTTGCGAGCGAATCGGATCTTGAGGAGTATCTAGCGCTGCGCGCGGAGGCGAAAGAGCGCGATCACCGGAAGATTGGTCAGGAGATGAACCTCTTTTCGATCCCGACGGTGACTGGCCCGGGACTCCCGTTGTATCACCCGCCGGGAAAGACGGTGTTGAACGAGCTCTCTGCGTTCGCAAACGCGCTCAACCGTGAGAACGGCTACGAGGAGGTCGAAACGCCACACGTGTTCCGGACGGAGCTGTGGAAGCAGTCCGGCCACTACGAGAACTACAA
>CAYRWH010000149.1:0-5013 GCA_964427935.1 uncultured Halobellus sp.
TCGGCGACTCCGACGACGCCACCGTCGACACGATTCAGGAGGCTGTCGACCTCGCGCCCGAGGGTACCACGGTGTACGTCGAGGACGGAACCTACGAGGAGTCCGTCCACGTCACCACCGACGGCCTCTCGATCATGCCGTTCGACGATGACGCCGAGGTCACCATCGAAGCACCGTATGACGCCGACACGACTGTCCTGATCGACGGTGCCCATGATACCCATGTGGATGACGTGACGATCCACGCGGGCGGTGCCGACGGGGTCGTCGCCACCGACGACGCCATCGACGCGTACGTCGACGCGCCCACCGTCACTAACGTGACCGTCGAGGACGCCGACACCGCCGTCGGCCTCCACGACGCCGTCGACGCCCACACCGAGGGCGTCTCTACCATGGACAGCAGCTACGGCGTCGCCGTCCACGGCGGCGAGGGCGCCCACGTCGAGGACCTCCATGCCGAGGAGACCGGCACCGGCCTCGTCGCCGAGGACGCCGGCAGCGTCCACGCGGCCGAACTCCACGCCGACGAGGTCGACACGGGCACCTTTGCCACGGGTGAGACCCACCTGATGGTCGAGGACACCACCGTGATGAACGCGACCGACGCGGCCGTTCAGACGGTCGGTGCCCACGCGGGCGTCGATGTCGACGACCTCCACGCCGAGGGGGTCGAGATCGGCGTCCACGCTGCCAACTTCGCGCACGCAACCGTCACCGACAGCACGGTGACCGATGCGACCCACGGCATCCGGCTCGACGACGGCGCTACTGCCGAGGCCACGCTCACCGACGTGAGCGCGGAGGTCGGCGTGTACGCCGACGGGGCTGACGCGATCGACAGCGAGGTCCACCACAACGACTTCGCCGGCTCCGACCAGGTCGCGTGGGTCGATACAGACCACGAATTCGACCTCCGGCTCAACCACGTCGGCGAGCGCGAGGGCGGTGAGACGATCGTCGAGGGAACGACCACCTACGATCCGTTCCTCACCAACGCGCCCGAGGAAATCGACTTCGAGCGCACGGACATCGGCACGGACCTCCACCTCGAGGCCGGTGACACGTACACTGTCGGCGTCCCCGGACCGACCACGCAGGGCGTTGAAGAGGCGTTCGGCGCGTTTGACGGCGCCATCTACGCCTTCGAGGACGGTGCCTGGGAACTGGTCACCAACGGCGACCTGAGCGCGCTCGATGCGTTCGCCGTCGTGCCCGAGGAGGACGTGCGAGTCACCATGACGTTCGAGGCTGAAGACGGGATCCCGCCGGGACCGGGCGCGAGTGGTCTCGATGAGGGCTGGAACCTCGTCGCCTCGCCGACGTATGACGGCGTCGAGAGTGCCTTCGGACAGAGCACAGCCGATATCGGCCTCGCGATGGGGCTGATGGAGAGCCCGCACGGCCAGCTCGGCCCGGCGGGTGAACTTGACGGCACTCACGTGTTCGATTCGGGCGATGGTCCGCACGTGAGCGCGTTCGAGGGCACGTTCGTCTTCGTCGAGGAGGACGGCCAGCAGCCCGCGTTCCTCACCTCGGACGTGACGATCGAGGGGCTGTACGACCAGCTCGGACTCGAGTACGAGGATCACGACGATGACGACGACGGCGAGTACGACACGCTGTCCAGCCCGCCCGCCATCGTGAACTGACCCGACTCTACGAGTCCGTATAAGATCTTATTTTATAGAAAGTACAAGGCGAAAACCACGGCTTTAGCCGTGGGTAGCTCAATCGCCGCAGTTCGGTTCCAAGTGGGCTCCAACGGTAGTTCTACGGTCGTCCACGCTTGCGAACAGGCCGGCTCGCCTCGCTGTGAGATCCTCACTCGACCGTGTCGATATCGCTCAGAACGTCCATGAATCGGACTCGGTGGGTCTGCGTGACGAGTGTCAGATAGACGAGCGCAGTAACGAGGACGCCAATGACGATCGAGACGAGTAGAAGGGACATGCTGGCACCCCCGAACGGTCCCACTCCGAGGGTCCAGAGGGTCGAAACGAGTCCGATCGCGATCAACACCCCGCCGGCGAACCGGAGGAGCATGTCCGTTTCGTCCAAGCCCGTTTCGACGACGTACTCCCGTTCGACGGCCGTCACAGATCGAGCGGAGGCTTCGTCCTTATCGAACTCAATCAGTCCAGCATCGTCCAGCAACGGTGCATGGTGCTGGTAGAGCGACGTGTACACGCTCTTTCTGTCCTCGTAGGTGAGTTCGTCGGGAGCCACGTCTTCCTCCCATGCGGCGACGTGTCGTGACGCCTCGCTTATTTCCACCGCACCCGACCGGTCGCGGAGGAACCGCCAAAAGTAGCGTCGACGGCGGTTGCTAAGGACCTCGAGGAGTTCGTCGAGGTCGACGTCCGCCTCATGCTGCTCGTTCGAATCGGATCGTTCGCCCGGATCAGTCGGACCGCGGTCACGGAGGAGTCGCTGGAGGCGTCCACTAACACGGCCATAACGCCCGGGCCGTTCCTCAAGAGCGGGGTTTCGCCCCTCGTCCGAGCCGATCCGATCGTCGGGTTCGTTAGCCGGGGTTCCGGCCATGTTTGCTTGTTGTGTACACGTAACAAATATCTTTCCGTTTTTATTTATAAAATTATGATTTTGGGGTGGTCTGGAGTTACCCACCGATTCGGAATCGGGAGTCTCCCGCTGTCGGAGACGGTCCACCGTTCCCCGACATCGGATTGGGTGTGCTTCACATGCTCATAATAAAATAGGGTGAAAAAATAATCACAAATTATTGGGTCGTGCTCCTTCGTTCGAGTTTCTCAATGAGTATATAACTACGTTACTGGTTCACTAATGGCTCACTATCTCGGGGCGGCCGGACCGCCCTGGACCGGAGCGAACGGAACAGGTCAAGCCATGTCAGCCACCAGCAATCGCGCAGTGATAATCGTTACAGTAGCACTGTGCGTCGTCGTGGCGTTCGCCGGTGCGCCGGCGGTCGCCGCGAACGACGGACCACCACCGACGCCACCCGCGTACTTCGGTGAGGTCGAGATCGACGGAGAACCCGCACCCGAAGGCGTCGAGATCACCGCACACGTCAACGGGGAGGAGCGGGGTTCGATACTCACGACCGAAGCGGGACAGTACGGCGGTCCGTCGGCGTTCGACGCGAAACTCGTCGCCGAGGGGACTGCCGACGACGATGGCGAGCCGGTCGAGTTCCGGGTGAACGGCGAACCCGCGGAGGCGGACCCAGCAGTGGAGTGGGAGCCCGGAGAGGTACGAAACGTCGATCTGTCGGTCAGCGAGGACACCGACCCGGGCGATGGTGACGATCCAGGAGACGGCGACGATCCGAACGGCGGAACCAGTGGTGGCGGTAGCGGCGGAGCCGGCGGTGGTGGCGGTGCTGCTCCGCCAGAGACTGGAGACGGACCGGAAACGATCGAGGCGAGCGTCGATGTCGCCGACGGTGTCACGCTCATCGAAGCCGACGAGAGCATCGACGCCGGCGACACGGTGGAGTCGACGGTGCCCGACGAGTTCGGAACCGGGACGATTACCCTTTCGGAGCTGTCGATCACGGCAGCCGACTCGATCGACGAGTTCGCCGTCGAGTCGGAGGCCTTCAACGACCGTCCGGAGGCGGTTGGCGAACACGACTCCGCGGAGCTACTGGCGTACTTCTCGCTGTCGCCCACGACGTTCGATACCGACGCGGTCGACGCCGCAACCGTTCGCTTCGAGGTCGACACGGATGCGGCGGAAATCGATCCGGCGGACACGTCGCTGTACCGGTACACTGGATCCGAGTGGGAGGAGCTACCGACGACCGATCGAGGAGACGGCGTGTTCGAGGCCGAGACGTCCGGGTTTTCCTACTTCGCCGTCGGCGGAGCACAGTCCGAGCTAACCGTGACGGACGCGACGCTCGAGTCGACCGAGATCGATCCGGAAAGCAGTACGGAAGTCACGGTACAGGTGGAGAACCACGGTAGCACGGACGGAACGACCACCGTCGCACTCGTCGTCGACGAGGAGATCGTCGACGACAGACAGGTAACCGTCCCGCCGGACGAGACGCGTCAGCTCACCTTCACGCCGACGTTCGTTGAGGAAGGAGAGTACGAGGTTAGCGTGGAGTCAGTCGATGCTGGCACGCTCACCGTCGGCTCCGAGACGGGTGATGACTCGGAAACAGCCGATGAGGGAGATGAGAACGGAGCTGACACCGACGAAGGCGGAGTCGACGCTGGAGACGGAGAAGAAACCGAGGAAGCGTTTGGAACCGGTGTCAAAGCCGTAATCGGACTGATCGGGGTGCTACTCGTCGTCGTTGGCGGCGGCCTCCTCGTGCGACGGCGGTAGCCGGCCTCCAAGCAGCTACGTCGTGTGTCTCGTGGGTGTGTGGTTCCGAAGTCCCGGGGCGGTAGCGCTGTGCGATCTCTCGGGGGTGGGTATTGACGGTGGTTTCCATGGATACTGAACAGTACGAGTCTTGTTCCGTTTTTTATACAGCGGAAATATCGATTATCGACCTGACTCGTAGAACTCCTCGCGGTACACACGTCCGAAGACGTTTCGCCGGAGTGTGCTCACGGCGGCATCCTCACCGTCCTGAAACGTCGTCGCGATCACCGTCTCCGCGAAGGGGATCGGATGCCACGCGGCGTTGTCGACTCCCTCACCGCCGAGCCGTGTCACGTCAGCCTCCCCGTAGTCGGACGTGGCGAGCCAGTCGTCGAACTCCTCGCGGGTGCCAACGTGGACTGCCAGCAGTTCGGCGAAAATCGCGTCGCGAGCAGTCTCGACCACCTCGGGTCGGACGCGCTTATCATACTCGTCGGAACCGAACTCCATCGCCTTCGCCGTCTCGCGAACGACGGTTTGGGCGGCCGGGCCGGCGTCCTCGTAGCGCTCCAACGCCTCCGCACGGGTAGTCGGCGCGAACGCACCTCGGGTTCTCATAGGTAGCGGTCAGGAACCCACTGATAAGGGCGTTGTGCTACGGATCGCTGTGGTTGTGGTCGGTTGCGTCGCTTTCGGTCGGTTCCT